>JAACVI010000464.1 GCA_009992505.1 Myxococcales bacterium | reverse complement strand
GAGCGCTGCCCTCGCTACGGTGCGGCCCTGGTGCTCGGCGTCACCTCGGCGCCCTCACCCTTCTGGCTGCGCTACCGACTCCATTGCCTGGGCGTGCGCTCGATCAGCAACCTGGTGGACGCCACCAACCTGGTGCTGCTCGAGGAGGGCCACCCCATCCACGGCTTCGATCTGGCCCACGTGCGCGGCCGCCGCATCGTCGTGCGCTGCGCCCACGAGGGCGAGACGATGCGCACCCTCGACGACATCGAGCGCGCGCTCAACGTCGACGATCTGCTGATCTGCGACGGCGAAGGCCCCGTGGCGCTCGCGGGCGTGATGGGCGGCGCCGACTCCGAGCTCCGGGACGACACCACGGACGTGCTCATCGAGTGCGCCTACTTCGACCCGCGCAGCGTGCGTCGCAGCTCGCGCCGCCTGGGGCTGCACACGGACGCCAGCCATCGCTTCGAGCGCGGCGTGGATCCCAACGCCATCCCGCGTGTGCTGGCTCGCGCGGCCTCGTGGATGGCGCGTCTCGGCGGCGGCACGGTGGTGGCCGAGGCCATCGACGTCGTGGCCAAGGCCATCGAGCCCGTCACCATTCGCCTGCGCCACGAGCGCCTGACGCGGCTCGTGGGCACGCCCGTCGACTCGTCCGAGACCCGCACCATCCTCGAGCGCCTCGGTTGCGAGGTCGCGCTCAGCGACGAGGCGGGTGCGCCCGATGTCCGCTTCGACGTGAAGGTGCCCACCTTCCGCCCGGATCTGGGCCGCGAGGTGGATCTGATCGAGGAGGTCGCGCGCATCCGTGGCTACGACAAGCTCGAGCCCCGCGTGCCGCGCGTGCGTCCTTCACGCACGGGCACGCCCGCGCCGATCCTGTTCGAGCGCCAGCTGCGTCAGGCCGCCGCCGCCGCCGGGCTCTTCGAGGCCATCACCTACAGCTTCGTCGCCCCGGGCGCGCTCGCCGCAGCGCGTGTCGACGCCCACGCCGTCCCGCTCGAGAACCCGCTCTCCGAAGAGCGCAGCGTGCTGCGGACCTCGCTCCTGCCCGGCCTGGCCGAAGCGGCCAGCGTCTCCGCGCGTCACGGCGCCACCGATGTGGCCCTGTTCGAGCTGGGCACCACCTTCCACCGCACGCCGGCCGCCGAGCCACTGCCCGAGGAGCGCCGAGCGCTCGCGTTCCTGCTCTGGGGAGCGCCCGAGCGCTGGCTGGGCGACCGCAGGCCCTACGATTTCTACGACGCCAAGGGCGCGGCCGAGTCCATCCTGAGCGCCCTCGGCGCGGGTCCGGTCGAGGCCCGCCTCGACGACGCTCTGGACCAGGACGCGCCCCACCTGCATCCACGCCGACGCGCTCGCTTGAGCGTGGGCGGTCACTCCTTCGGCTCCGTGGGCGAGCTGCACCCCGAGGTCGCGGAGGCGCTCGGGCTCGAGGGGCGTCCCGTCTACGTCGAGTTCGACGTGCCTGCGTTGAGGGCCGCGCTGGTCGCCGCCGGGCTGCCCCAAGCCCACGCTTTGCCCCGTTTTCCTGCGACTACACGTGATGTGGCCATGCTCGTGGACGAGGCGCTCTTGGCGGGCGACATCGAGCGCGCCCTGCTCGAGGCCGACGACCTGGTCGAGTCCGTGAGCCTCTTCGACCTCTACCGAGGGGAGCACGTACCCGAGGGCCAGAAGAGCTTGGCCTTCCGCGTCCGCTACCGCGATCCCGGCGCCACGCTCACGGACGCTCGTGTCGACCGCACCCACGCCGCGCTGCTCGCGCTG
>JAACVI010000186.1 GCA_009992505.1 Myxococcales bacterium | reverse complement strand
GGGCGTCCGAGGCTCGCGACCCGCTCGAGGCGCTGCTCGATCGCCGCCTGCTCTCGCCCGCGGTGCACGCCGAAGCCGCCGGCGCGCTCTGCCGCCTGGGCTCCGAGCGCGGCCCGGAAGGCTTGAGAGGCGTGCTCCGGGCGTTGCGCGCGGACGGACGCAGCCGCGCCGCGGAGCTGGTCGGGGAGCTTCAGCTGCGCGAGCTGCTGCCCGAACTGACGCGCCTACGTCGACGTCCGCGCGGCTGCGATCCGGGCGTTGTCGAGCGCGCCCTGGCCAAACTCGAGCACCCGGAGCTCGAGCCTGCGGGCTGCGAAAATAAGAGCGCCAAGCTCGGCTCCCGTCTTCGCCCCGATACCCACCCATGAAGCTCTTCGACTCGCACGCGCACCTGGACGACCCGCGTCTGTTGGCCGAGCTCGACGACGTGCTCGACCGAGCGCGAGAGGCGGGCGTCGAGCGCCTCGCGACCATCGGCTGTGCGGACAGCGTCGAGAGCGTCACGCGCGCCCTGGACGTGGCCCGACGTGCGCCGGACTTCCTCGTCGCCAGCGTCGGCGTGCATCCCCACGACGCGAGCGCGCTCGACGACGCGCTGCTGGCGGCGCTGGCCGAGGCGGCGGCGGATCCACAGGTCGTCGCCCTGGGCGAGACCGGCCTCGACTTCCACTACGACAACTCGCCACGCGACGTGCAGGAGCGCGCCTTCCGGCGACAGATCGGGCTGGCACGAGAGCTCTCCCTACCGCTCATCGTGCACACCCGCTCGGCCGCCGAGCTGACGCTGCGCGTGCTGCGCGAGGAACACGCGGAAGAGGCTGGCGGGATCATCCACTGCTTCAGCGAGGACGCGGAGTTCGCCCGAGCCGCCCTCGACCTCGACCTCTACTGCTCCTTCAGCGGCATCGTCACCTTCAAGACCGCCGAGGCCATTCGCGAGGCGGCCCTTCTCGTGCCCGCCGATCGCCTGCTGATCGAGACCGACGCGCCCTACCTGGCGCCCATGCCACTGCGCGGGAAGCGCAACGAGCCCGCCTACGTGAAGCACACGGCGCTCTTCCTGGCCGAGCTGCGCGGAGAGAGCGTGGACGAGCTGTGTCAGCGCTCCTTCGAGAACGCCTGCCGGGTCTACGGCTTGTCGGCGTAGCGTCCCTGGCCTGTCAGGAAGATCTCGTAGCTCTCGGCACGCGTGGCCGGGGGCTGGATCACGCGCACGGTCTCGAAGCGAGCCCGCACGGCGTTGCGCGCTTCCTCGAACTCCGCGCCCTGGAAGATCTTCCCGACGAAGGCACCGCCTGGCGCGAGCACCCCATCCGCGAGCTCGAGCGCGCGCATGAAGAGCGCGAAGCTGCGGTACTGATCCAGATCCTTGCGGCCCGTGGTGCTCGGAGCCATGTCGCTGAGCACGATGTCGAAGGAGTGGGGCGCAGCGAATTCCTCGATGGCTTGCGTGAACGCGTCGCCGACCCGCCACTCGACGTTGGCCGGCAGCGCGGTCTTGGGCTCCTTCAGATCGAGCGCGAGGACACGGCCCGAGAGCCCCACCTGCTTCGCCGCGTACAGCGCCCAGGAGCCCGGACTCGCGCCCAGGTCGAGCACGGAGAGCCCGCTCTTGAAGAGCCGAACCTTGCGGTCGATCTCCTGCAGCTTGTAGACCGAGCGCGCGGGGAAGCCGTCACGCTTGGCCTGGCGTGCGAAATGATCCTGGGTTCGGCGAGGGCTCGGAGCGGCGCGATTGCGTCGATGAGCCACTCAGCCGGCAACCCGCGTCAAGCCTCGACGGCGGGCTTGGACTTCTTGGCGGCCTTGCGCAGCGTGACGAGCCCGCCACGCGGACCGGGGACGCTGCCCGCGACGAGCACGATGTTCTCGTCCGCCAGCACCTCGACGACCTTGATGTTCATCATGGTGACGCGCGAGTTGCCGTGCTGGCCCGGCATCTTCATGCCGCGCATGGTGTGGCCGGGGGTCATGTTCTGACCGATGGAGCCACCGTGGCGCATGACCTCGTGGGCGCCATGGCCCTCGGTGCCGACACCGTGGAAGTTGTGACGCTTGATGACACCGGTGAAGCCGCGGCCCTTGCTGCGAGCGGCGATGTCGACGAACTTCACGTCGGCGAAAATCTCGGCGGCGGAGAGCGTCTGACCCTGCTCGTACTGGGCGACCACGTCGGCCGGGAGGCGGAACTCCAGGATGTTCTGCACGGGCTTCACGTCAGCCTTGGTGTAGAAGCCACGGGCCGGCTTGTTCACGTGCTTCTCGGTCTTTTCACCGTAGCCGAGCACGAGCGCGCTGTAGCCGTGCTTGTCCTCCGTGCGCTTGTCGAGCACGATGCAAGGCCCGGCCGCGATGGCCGTGACGCGACGGACTTCGCCGTCTTCCGAGAAGATTTGGGTGTTTCCGAGCTTCTTGCCGATGAGGCCGAGGTTCGTATTCATGGCTACTCCGAGACCGAGGGGCTGCGCATAGTACGGGCGGCGTGACCGTCGTCAAGGCGTTTTCGCGCTTCCGGGCGACGCATGAGAACTTGGGCCCCGAGGCCTTCCCCTGGACCCCAAGAGCGCCTCAATGGGCCTGCGAAGCACGTCGCGCCGCGGCGATGCGTTCACGCGCACGGTCGGCCAAGGCGCCGCTCGCGCCCGCTCGCAGCACGGCCTCGTAGTGCGTGATCGCCTCGGGGTAGCGTCCGGACGCAGCCAGGAGCCCCGCGAGCATGTAGTGCGCCGCGGCGTAATGAGCGTCGAGGGTCAGCGCCTGCTGCAGCGTGGCCTCGGCCGCGTCGCGATCCCCGGCGGCCGCCTGCGCCGAGGCGAGCTCGGCCAGGAGCGCCGGCGTCGGTCCCCCGTCGTGGGCCTCGATGGCCAGGTTCAGAGCGCGCACCGCCGCCGCGGGCTGGCCCGAACGCCTCAGCCCGTTGCCGATGGCGAGCAGCATGGCGGCGTCGCCCTGGGCATGGGAGAGGGCTCGCCTGAGCTCGATGGCGGCCTCGTCCTTGCGGTCGAGCGTGATCAGCAAGAGCGCCATGTTCACGCGCGGGGCGACCTGGTCGGGCTCCAGGCGCACGGCGCGGCGATAGGCGTCGAGGGCGGCCAAGCCCTGATCGCTGTCCTCCAGGGCCAGGGCGAGGTTCATCCAGGCCTCCGACAAGGCCGGGCTGACCTCGACGGCGTGCCGCAGCAAGGGCAGCGCCTCGTCGAGACGGTGACGGTCGCGCAGCAAGAGACCGAGGTTGCTCGCCGCCTCGGCGAAGTCCGCGTCGATGGCCAGCGCCGCGCGGTACTGCTCCTCGGCTTGGTCGTAGTGATTCTGCAGCTCGAGCACGAGCCCGAGGTCGAGACGTGCACGCGCGTCGTTCGGCGTGGCCTCGACGGCCTGACGCAACATCGACTCGGCGTGGGCGACGTCACCGCCGGCCAACACGCGCTCCGCGTCCGCCACGGCGCCTTCGGCCGGATGCGGATCGGGCGCGTTCGCCCGCGCCTCGTCGGGGAAGGCGATATCCTCGTCGCCCGAGCGGTCATGCGCGGTCGTGCTGCGCGGGGTGCTCGGGGGACAGCCGAGGGCGAGCAGGAGGGGAAGCCCGAGGGCCATCCGCGCCAGGCGACGCTTTGGAGGGAGAGGGTTCATCGCAGCTCCGGACGACGGGACGCATGGTCCGGCTGATCGAGGCTGTCTTCGATGGCCTGCTGCAGGTGGGAGAGGCGCGAGGCGTCCTGAAGCTTCTGCCCCTTGTCGTCCACGACGTAGAACACGTCCACGGCGCGTGTGCCCTCGGTGTTGACCTTGGCCACGGCGATGCTCACGCCTTCGCCGCGCAGGACCTCCGCGATGCGATGCAAGAGCGCGGGCCTGTCCGCCGCGATCACGTCGATCACGGTGAAGTGACTCGAGGCGGCGTTGTCCACCGTGACCTCGGTCTCGACGCGCGGACCGGGACGACGGGCCCAGGTCGGCGAGGCCGGACTTCGTGCGAGCAGCTCGCTCGCGTCGAGCGTACCCAGGCGCATCTGGCGCAAGTCGTTCTGCACGCCGGCCAGGGTCCTCGGGCTGGGCGCCTCCGAGCTTCGTCCCTCGGAGCGCACGACGAAGAGATCGACCGCCTCGTGCACGCCAGCCTTCAGGCGCGTGTAGATCTGGGCCGAGACCACGCTCAGACGCCACGCGGCCAGACCAGCCGAGACGTCGGAGAGCAAGCCCGGTCGGTCGTCCGCGAGCACCAGCATTTGCCACAGATCGGGGCCCGGTCCGGGCAAGAGATGGACGACCTCCTCTGCGCCGGCGCGGTCGCGGGCGGCGCGGGCGTGGGTGCGGATCTCGTCCACTGGATTCGCGAGCACGTAGCGATCCGGCATGTCGTTCAAGAAGGCCTCGAGCCGCTCCTGACCCGCGTCTCCGACGAAGCCGACCAGCACCTCCTCACGAATGGCCGCGGCGCGCGCCGCTCGATCGGCACGCGCGCCCGTCTTGCCGCTCGCGCGCTGCTCGAAGGCCGCGCTGAGCGAGAGGTAGAGGTCCTCGAGGGCGCGAGCCTTCCAGCTGGTCATGGCCGTAGGGTTGATGGTGCCCATCACTGCGACCGTGAGGAGGTAGAGGTCGCGCAGCCGATCGGCATCGCCCACCGCCTCGACCAGGTCACGGATGGTGTCGGGATCGTGCGTGTCGCGGCGCACGGCCCAGTGGAAGAGGCTGCCATGCTCCTCGACCAGCCAGGCGACGTGCAGGGCGTCGACCGCGGAGAGGCCAAGTCGACG
Source organism: Myxococcales bacterium (assembly GCA_009992505.1). Taxonomy (GTDB): domain Bacteria; phylum Myxococcota_A; class Polyangia; order Polyangiales; family Houyiibacteriaceae; genus JAADHO01. The sequence goes on along the minus strand of JAACVI010000186.1, from coordinate 4,071 downwards.
CGCGACCTTCTGCGCCACGCCGGCGCCATGGCGCGCGTGCCCCTTCACACCTCGCGCCTTGCCCACGTCGTGCAGCAGAACGGCCAGGAAGAGCGGCGCGAGTCGCGGCGTCTCCGCCATGATGCGTGACGCCAGGCCGAGGTCCGGCAGCGTCCCGCCACACTTCAACTCACGCAGGCGATCGAGGGCGAAGACGGCATGAACGTCGGTGGTGTAGACGTGGTAGGCGTCGTATTGGACGCGCCCGACCAGAGGCTCGAACTCGGGCACCATGGCGGCCAAGAGCCCGACCTCGTGCGCCTCGGCGAAGGCGGATCGCGGCCGCAGCGTCACCACGCCACCGCAGACCAGGAGCTCGAGAAAGAGCGCCTGTGCTTCGGGCGACTCGCGCAGCGCGGCCCGGAACGCAGGCTCCGCCACCCGACGCGCGACCACGTCGCGTGCGTAGGGATAGACGGGCGCGGACAGCTCCGCCGAGCGTGTGTAGAGGCGCAGGGCGAGCTCCGGCCGCGCGTCGAGGTCCGAGGAATTCTCGAGCGTCACCATGCCGTCGAAGAGCAGCGTCCCATCCCCCAAGGCGCGCTTCGAGGCGGGCGAGCGCCTCAGCTTCGGGCGAGCGCGCTCGAGGATGCGCTCCGCCGTGTGCGCGACGACGCGAGCGTTGCGGTAGTAGACCTGCATGAACTCTTCGACGCCCAGGGTGATGCCATCCACGAAGCCGAGGGCGTTCGCGATCTCTTCTTGATCGGCGAAGGTGAGTCGATCGTTGCGACGACCGCCGGGGCCGGCCGCGTGCAGCAGGTTCCTCACGCGCCACAGCATCTCGCGCGCCGCTTCGACCTCCTCCACCTCGCGCGCGAGCAGCACGCCACGTTCGAGGTAGTCCTCGGGCCCGCTCGCGTCCCAACGGGCACGCGCGGCCCAGCGGGCCACGTCGAGATCGCGCAGACCTCCACGACCCAGCTTCACCTCCGGCTCGAGCAGGAAGAGCGAGCGCCCGAAGCGTCGGTGACGCGCGGCCGTGTCCTCTTCCAGGGCGTCGAGGAAGCTCTCGATGCGTGGCTCGAAGACGCGATGTCTGCCGCCGCGTCGAAGCTCTTCGGGCAACGCGCGGTCGCCGGCGACGAGCCGCAGGTCGATCAAGGTGGTGGCGGTGCGGATGTCCTGCTGGGCCAGCGTCAGGGTCTCGTCGACGCCGCGCACGACGTGACCGATGTCGACGCCGAGATCCCACAGCGGATAGAGCAACCCCTCGGCCAGCGCGCGCACGTAGGGCTCCTCGGGATCGTCGCATAGGAACAACACGTCCACGTCGGAGCCGAGCCCCACCAGGCCGCGCCCGTAGCCGCCCACAGCCACCAGGGAGAGCCGCCCGCGCGGGACCATGCCGGCCTCACGAGCGACCGCGTCCGCCGCGCAGAAGAGCGCGCCGAGCAGGCCATCCAGGATGCGCGTGTGGCGGCGAGCCACCTTCACGCCGGACTCGCCGCGGCGTACGGCGTCGATCAACTCGGCGCGATACGTGGTCAAGTAGCCAGTGCACGTGTCGCCTAGATGGGGCGCCCACTTGCGAAGATCGGCGACACCGGAAGCGCTGGGGACTGTCACGGGGCGGAAGTATGGGAGGGTCGGGCAGCGCGAGCAAACGCGGTCGTGGAGGCGCGCCTGAGCGGAGCGGCGCCGCCCTGCTGGGCATAGCGCGCGATGCCGCGGGCGATTCCGTCGGCCAGCGCCTGACGATAGGCGGGGCGACGCAGCTGGGCGCCCTCGAGGGGCTCCGTCAGGAAGGAGGCCTCCACCAGCACGGCCGGCATGCGCGCGCCCACGAGGACGTGGAACATCGCCTGCTGCACGCCCCGATCGGGCAGCTGGGGCAGGCTGCCGCGGGCGCCGTGGAGCGTGGCCGCCTGCACCTGCTCGGCCAGTGCCCGCGAAGCCGCCACCTGCTCGCGTCGATAGAGGTGAGCGATCAGGCGCGAGAGATCGCCCACCTCGCTCGTGCGCGTGCCGTTCTCGCGCGCGGCCAGGCGCAGCGCCTGACGTTCGTTGCCCGTGTCGAGCACGAAGGTCGTCACACCCCCGTGGGTGACGTCGTCGTCCGCCGAATTCAGATGGATGGAGACGAAGAGATCCGCCGCCAACGCGTTGGCCATGGCCGTGCGCGCCGGCAACGAGATGAAGTGATCGTAGCGCCGAGTCAGCAGCACGCGCGTGTCGGGCAGGAGCACGGCCAGGCTGCGCTCGACGCGCATCGCGATGTCGAGCACGAGGTCGGCCTCCTCCATGCCCTCGTAGCGCGCGCCCCAGTCGTCGCCGCCGTGTCCGGGATCGATCACGATCAGGCGCGGAGGTCCGTGGCCGGCGGCGGCGGTCGGTGCAGCTCGCGGCGCCACGTCGAGCACAAGGCGCGCGGGCTCGCCCAAGGCGAAGACACCGACCTCGGCGCCCGGCTCCAGGGTGAGCGAGACACGCGCGCCGGGGCCATCCGCCGCCACACTCAGATCCCGGAGGCCACCCGCCGCGACGTGCCGCTCCGTCACCTGATCGGCGGGCACGGTCAAGGTCGCGAAGCTGAGGTCGAGTCGCTCCGAGCCGTCGCCCTGGCTGCGCGCGCGCTCCGCCTCGGCCGCCGCGCTGAGTCGGATCACCACCCGCACGCCGCCCGAGCCCTCGCTGCCGAGCACGTCCACGCCCTCGAGCACGGCGTCCGCGACCTGAGCGTGGGGCGCCGACGTCGACAGCGCCTCGAGCGTCGTGAGCAGGCGCCGCGCCTCGGCCACGCACGCCGCCACGGCGGGTTCCTGGGCAAAATCATGCACGATCGGGGTTGCCACCGCCCGCGCCCGGGTCACGTCCCAGGCGTCCCGCGCCTCCATGCGCGCGAGCTCGAGGCGGGCACGACAGCCTGCCTCGCCCTCCGCCCGACCCGCGACGTCGAAGGCGTGGCGCGCACGCACCAGCAAGGTTCCGTCACCTTCGCGCAGCGCCAACACCCTGAGCAGCTGAGCTTGGGCGAAGGCGTGGCCGGGCGCATCGTCGCCGTCGAGGCGGTGAATGGCGGCCCGAAGCTCGGCCAGGGACAAGGCCGCGGCCTGCTCCGCGCTCGGCGGCGCTGCGGGCTGGGGCGCGGGCGCCGTGCCGGCGTCGATCTCGTCCGCGAGGCCCCCGCAGGCGCAGATCAGCACGAGCAGAAGGCCGCCGCAGAAACCCGCGACGGTCGAGATTGACCGCCAGGGCGACCCGCGCCTAGGCTCGGGCACTGGGACTGAGCGTGGCCCCTCGAACCTCGATGGGGTCTGAGGGGAGACCGACCCGGTTCGACGAGACGCTGTTCTGAGGATCAAGGACAGAGGGGATCGAGGAGGCGAAATGACGGGGACTCCCAGCTATCAAGATCGAAAATCCACCAGGGTCTATCGTGACGCCAAGGAGATGGTCAACGACTACCTGGCGCGCTTCAGCGAGAAGGTGGGCGCCCCGATCGAGCCCCTCGACGACGACGGCTACACGGAGGTGCGTCGCGGCTCGGCCACCGTGGGCATCAACGTGCTCGCCGCCCACGGCACCCTGCTCCTGCTCTCGAAGATCATGCAGGTCCCGAACGACGGTCGCGAAGCCTTCTATCGTCGGCTCCTGGAGCTGAACTTCCTCGTCACCAGCGACAGCGCCTTCGCCATCGACAAGGACCGCGACGCCGTCTTCCTCCGCGCCCTGCGCCGCCTCGGCGACCTGGACTACGAAGAGTTCGAGGATCTGCTCAGCACCGTCGCCACCGTCGCCGACGACTGGGACGACCGCTTGCAGGAACTGCTCCCCGGCTGAGGCTCGGGGTCGATCGGTGACGGCTTCGATCATGATCTCGTCCGAGGAGCCACGAGCGGATCGACGTAGGTACCCGCTTCCAGCCAGGGGTTGATGTGACCTTGCTGGTTGCTTCAGTGGTGCGTCGGTACATGAACCACAGCAGTGGCTTCACCTTGGCCGACGGCACGGAGGATGGGTCGCTCGAACTCGCACGTCACCCTGGTGAGGAGGTTGTCGGCGTCTACCGAAATCCACCTCCATGGGAGG
>JAACVI010000185.1 GCA_009992505.1 Myxococcales bacterium | reverse complement strand
GACGCGGACGAGATCCTGGCTTGCGCGAACCGGGCCTTGGCGCAGGTGCCGGATCACGAGCGCGCCCTGCACACGCGGGCCACGGCGCTCAAGCAGCTCGATCGCATCCACGAGGCGCTGAAAGACTTCGAGCGCATCCTGGCGCGCAACCCCAAGCACGTGGATGCACAGCGGGAGATCCGCCTCGCGCGCATGCGGGGACAGAAGCCTGGCGGCGCGCCTCCCGGCGGCGAGAGCTTCCTCTCCAAGCTCTTCGGCAAGAAGAAGCCGAAGAAGTAGCGCTCCGCCTAGCGTCCGGCGGGAAATAAACTGATCGCCTTCCTGCGTCGAGGCGCCCCGCTCGCCAGGCGCGAGGAGCGAGCATACCGGGGGTATGTGAGCGACGAGCAACGCAGCGAGCGGGGATGGATCGGCGCAGGAAGGCCAGTTTATTTCCCGCCGGACGCCTAGCTACTCGACGTCGCTGAGCGCGTAGAGCCAGCCGTCGTCCGAGCCGAAGTAGAGCGTCCCGTCGGGCGCCAGCGCGGGCGAAGAGTCGATCTCGCCCTCGGTCTGGAACGCCCAGCGCAGCTCGCCGTTGCCGGTGAGCGAGTAGAGGTAGTCGTCGCGGGCGCCCGCGTAGATGTTTCCGTCGCGATCCACGATCGGCCCGGAGCGGCTGCCGACCTCGGTGGAGTCGGCGACCGTGACCGGGAAGTACCACGCGATGCTCCCGTCCTCGGCCGACAAGGCCACGATCCTCGGGCGCGGCCCGAAGACACTGACGATCACGACGCCGTCTCCGAGGGCCACCGGCGCGCGCACGTAGCCCTCCATGTCGGTGGACCAACGCAGTGCGCCGTCGCGACCCAGGCGATACACGCGTCTGTCGTCGGAGCCGAAGTAGAGATCTCCGTCGTCGCCGATCGCCGGGCTCGAGTCGACGTCGTCGCCCGTGCGGTAGCGGAACAGGAGCTGACCCGAGGACGAGAGCCCATAGAGGTGATCGTCCTGGGAGCCGAAGTAGATCGCCCCCTGATCGTCGACCACGGGCGCGCTGAAGATCTTGCCTTCGGCGTGGAACCGCCACTGCACCTCGCCGTGCGGATCGATGTTGTAGATGTCATCGCCGGCGGGCAAGACGATGTTCCCGTCGGGCATGAACGCCGCCGAGGAGTCGACGTCGCCGTCCACGCGCAGGTGGAAGCGCACCTCGCCCCGCGTGTCGAAGGCGTAGAAGAGGTGCGCGTCCGAGCCGACGTAGCTGTTGCCGGACGCGTCCACCAGCGGGGAGAACCAGGAAGGACCGCGCAGGTTGCGATCCCAGCGCAGCACACCCTGCGAGGAGAGGCAGAAGAGCGCGCCCGCCGCAACGCGCTGACCCCCCTCTTCGTGGAAGCCGATGCGCGTCGCCCACACGCGCCCGTCCGCGCCGACGGCGGGCTGGGAGACGATGCGTCCGCCCAACTCGTGCTTCCAGAGCAGGCGCGCGCTGGCCGGCCCGCGATAGGGGCTGCGGCCCGTGTGTCGCCGATCGAGACGGAAGCCGCTCGGTGGCCCTGGCGCGATGGCGGCGGGCGGCGGCAGAGCCCCGCGCGGGTCGTTCGGGGCGTCGGCGGCGGCGTGCACGGGCGCGCCCGGAGCCGACGGGGCTTCATGCTCGGGCAGGTCCGCGTCCTGGGCCCTGTGGATCAGGATCGCCGCGATGGCGGCCGAGGTCCACATGGCGATCAGCGTGATTCTGTGGCGAGTCAAGGTGCAGCGGGACTAGCGACTGCCCCGCATCGGGTCAAGCAGGCCGACCGCCGAGGGGCCTGGCCAGGCTGGTGATCCGAGCGCGCGTTTCGGGCGATCGCCTGGCGCCCGCCGGCCAAAATCGGCCAATCCGCCGCCACATGCGCCCGACCATGTGCGTAAGCGTTGGAAATCCTTGAGTCTCCATGGACGGCACGGCGAGTGCTTGGGCAAACGACCATGAACGCTGCATGGCCCTCTCCACTCGCGCACGTCGGACCCCGCGAGCGCCTCGTCACGGTCGGCCTCGAGAGCCTCTCGGACACCGAGCTCATCGCCCTCGTGCTCGGCACGGGCGGGCGAGGCGAGTCCGTGTTGGCCCTCTCCTCGCGCATCCTTCAGGAGCTCGGTGGACTGCATGGACTGAGCCGCGTCGGCCCCGGCGAGCTGTCGAGCTGCGCGGGCATCGGTCCTTCGAAGGCCGCGCGCCTCGTGGCCTGCTTCGAGCTCGGACGACGCGCCGCCAGCCAACCCATGGCCAAGGGCGCCCCAATACGCTCGAGCCACGACGTCGTCGCCGCGCTGACGCCTTTGCTCGCGCACTCGGACGTCGAGCGCTTCCTGGCCATCCCCGCGGACGCGCGCAACCGTCCCATCGGGCGCATCGAGTTGGCCAAGGGCGGCCTTCACGCCTGCCCCGTGTCACCGGCCGACGTCTTCCGCAGTCTGCTGCGGGCGGCCGCGTCCGCGGTGGTCTTCATCCACAATCACCCCAGCGGAGATCCCTCTCCGAGCCCCGAGGACATTGCGCTCACGGATCGCCTCGAGCGCGCCGGAGAGCTCGTCGGCGTACGCGTGCTCGACCACGTGATCCTCGCACGGGAAGGCTCCTTCAGCTTCGCCGACGCCGGTCTGCTCGGCGCGGGAGAGCGACGATGACCCCGACCTTTCTCGCGCTCTTGATGCTCGGCCCGTGGGTCGAACCGACCCCGCCCGTCGTCCTCCACGGCGTCCGCCCAATGAGCTCCGCCAGCGCGCCAGCGCTCGGTCAGCCGCCCGGGATCGAGGGCCGTGGCTTGACACCCGCGACGGCGCATGCTTACTTCCCGGCCCCCAAGAATTCGTCGGAGTATTCGCAGTGAAGCGCACTTACCAGCCCAGCCGTCGGCGCCGTACCCGTACCCACGGGTTCCGTGCCCGCCTCAAGACCCGCGGTGGCCGTAAGGTGCTCGCCAATCGCCGACGGAAGGGTCGCAAGCGCCTCGCCGTGGCCGTGTACGAGAAGTAAGCCCACCGCGGCGATGGCCCGCCCTCGCGTCTCGACCGGCAGCGTCCTAATCGGCTGCAGAACGACTGCAGTGTGAACAGCGGCCTGACCGACCACCCTGCGACGGAGGCTGCCGACTGTCTCCCGAACGAGCGTCTCCCAGACAAGGGGGAGTTCGATTTTCGTCTGACGCGAACGAACCGCATCAGGCGACGCTATGAATACCGCCGCATCCAGGCGGGAGGAGCCCGCGTTCACACGCGGAATTTCCTGATCTTGATCGAGCATGGACGGGAGTCAGCGCGCCGCCTGGGCGTCACCGTCACCAAGAAAGTGGGCTCCGCCGTGGGTCGCAACCACGTCAAACGCCGCGTCAAAGAGGTCTTCCGCCAGCACCGCTCGCTCTTCCCGGGCAGCGCCGACGTGGTGGTGATCGCGAAGCGTGGTGCCGCGGAGATCGACTACGCCGAGATGCTCGGCCAGTTCACTCGTGCGCGGCATGCCATGAAGAAGGCCCTCGGACGCCACGCCACGGTGCAGTCCAGCCCTGCGCAGCCCAGCCCCGTTGAGCCCGAGCAGCCCGGCGTCAGCCAGCCTGCGAGCAAGCGGCCAGCCAGAGGTCGCCCGGCATGATGCAGAAGCTCCTCCTCTTCCTGATTCGCATCTACTGGTGGACCCTCTCGCCCTTGATCGGCCAGGTCTGCCGCTTTGAACCCTCTTGCTCACGCTACACGGCCACTTGCATCGAGCGCTTCGGCGCCACGCGCGGCGGTTGGCTCGGCGTGAAGCGTGTCTGTCGTTGCCACCCCTTCCATCCGGGTGGCTACGATCCGCCGCCCCTCACCCTCGACGGCCACGAAGAGGGCCCGGACGCGGATGCCGTGACCGGGGTCCATGAAGGAGGCGCCCATGGATGACTTCAAGACGAATCTCCCGCGTCTCTTGATGATCGCCGCGCTGGTCGCCGGCGGCGTCGCGTTGATGGACATGTACGGTGGCGATCACCCGGACGCGCCCGTCGCGCCGACGGCAGCCGCGGACGCAGGCACGGCCCAGGCATCGGACGGCGGGACCGCCCAGCCGAGCGCTCCGAGCGCGACGCCCGAGACGCACGCCCCGACCCTGAGTGAGGACGAGCTCCGCGCGCGCCGGGATCAGCAGCACCTCTTCCACATCCGCACGGACGCGATGCAGGTCACGCTCACGGACCTGACCGCGGGCGTGACGAGCCTGAAGCTGACGCACGACCAGTTCCAGGACGAGACCGGCTCGCCCATGGAGCTGGTCTCGACGGATCGGGAAGAATACACGCCCTTCAGGCCGACCCTACGCGGCGTGCACATGCCGGCGGACGCGGTCTGGCACGGCGAACAGATCTCCGATCGTGCGGTGCGCTTCAGCTGGCAGGGCGACGGCTTCGAGGTCGTGCAGCGCGTCGAGGCGGGGCGCGCCGACTACGAGCTGTGGAGCACGACCCGCGTCACGAACCTGTCGGCCGGGACGCGACCTGTGCGCCTCGAGCTCACGGCACATCGCTACGTGCGCCGCGCCGACGAGAGCGGCAGCTTCTTGGGTGGCCCGTCGCCTGCGGCTTCCCACGCCATGTGCGTGACCGAAGAGCACGGCATGAAGCGCTTCGATCGCGGGGCGCTCGACCACCGCATGGGCTTCGGACCCGACGTCGAGCTCGTCGGCATCGAGAACACCTACTTCGCCTTCGCCATGACGCCCGACGGCGCGCCAGCGCAGCGCTGCCAGGTGGAGGGCGAGGATCGCTTCGCATCGGACAGCTCAGACGCCGACGGAACCCTCTTCGAGGCGCGCCTCGTCTACCCGCGCGACGAGCTCGCCAGCCACCAGTCGAGCCTGCACCGCACGGCGCTCTACGCGGGCCCGAAGGATCTGCGCGCTCTGACCACGGCCGGCCACGGGCTGACCCAGCTCGTCGACATGGGCTGGTTCACCTTCATCGGCAAATACCTCACGGCCCTGCTCCGCTTCATCCACGGCGGCGTCGGCAACTGGGGCGTCGCGATCATCCTGCTGACCATCCTGGTGAAGCTCATCTTGCTGCCGCTGACGCACAAGAGCTTCCAGTCGATGGCGCGCATGCGGCTCGTGAAGCCGCAGATGGACCACATCAACGAGCTCTACGCCGACGACCGCGAGAAGAAGGGCGCGGCGATGATGGAGCTCTATCGGAAGGAGAAGATCAACCCGTTGGGGGGTTGTCTCCCCAGCCTGCTCCAGATGCCGATATGGTTCGCCCTCTACCGCTCGATCTCGACCAACATCGAGCTGTACCATGCCCCCTTCACCCTATGGTGGACGGACCTCTCCGCTCCCGACCCCATCTACGTCCTCCCGCTCATGCTCGGGGGACTCATGTTCGTACAGCAGAAGCTCACGCCTTCGACCATGGATGCAGCCCAGGCGAAGATGATGCTGTACTTCATGCCGCTGATGATCACTTTCTTCATGCTCTTCCTGCCCGCCGGACTCTGCCTCTACATGGTCACGAACTCCGCCTTGGGCATCGGGCAGCAGCGCTATATCCAGCACAAGCTGGAGCAGGCGTCGCCCACGGTGGCAGAGGCCGAGGCCGAGCCAGCCGACGCGGATGAGCGTGCCTCAACAACCCAGCGAACGAAGACGAGGAAACGCCGTGGACGAGCGTAAGAACGAGCCGCGCGACGGTGCCCTTTTCCTGGACGAGGTCGACGCGAAGAGCGCGCCCATCGGACAGGAAGGCCAGTCAGGCGATGGGAAGGCCGAGGAATCGGCCGGGATCCTGGAAGAGATTCTCGATCGCATGGATCTCGACGTCGACGTCGACATCCGTGAAGACGGCGAGAAGATCGTGCTGGATCTCGATGGTCCCGACGTGGGACGGGTGATCGGCAAGAAGGGCATGACGCTAGACGCGCTGCAGTTCTTGTTGAACAAGATCGTCAACCGCTTCCCAGACGGTCGCCGTCACGTGGTGGTGGACTCGGGCGACTACCGCGAACGCCACGACAACGGCCTCATCAGCATGGCCCGACGTGAGGCGAAGCGCGTGGTCACCGAGGGCGAAGTCGTCACCCTCGAGCCCATGAGCGCGCGGGATCGGCGGGTCATCCACCTCTCCCTGGCCAAGTTCGAGGGCGTCACGACGGCGTCCCAAGGACAGGGCATGCAGCGCCGCATCCAGATCATGCCGGCGGATGGCGAGCAGCCGAAGAGCCGCCGCCGTGGCCGACGACCGTAGCGCCTGACCCGCCCGCTGTAGCGCCTGACTCGAGATGGCTCGGCCTCTTCCCGCGCGGAGGAGCTCTGCTCAGTCGCGCCTGAAGAGCAGTGCGCGCCGGCGAGCGCCGTTGCTCGGGACGACGTAGTCGCGCGCGTCCGTCGGGGCGCGCATCTCCTCGGGCCATTCGGCGGCGCCCAGGAGCGCCACGGTCGCGGGCGCGAGGGCGAGGCCCGTCGGCACCCACAGCTCCGGGGCGAAGGTGGCGCGAGAGAGCGAGAGGTCGAAGTCGCCGAGATCCGTCGCGGGCGCTTCGGGCTCGATGCGTCCCTCGTGCACCAGGACGCGCCCCACCAGCCCCAGGCTCGCCGTCGCCGTGCGCAGGAAGGCTCCACGTTTCTGGCGAGGTTCGATCAAGAGCGCCGAGACATCCGGACGCAGCAGCGCCAGCGGCAGGGTGGGCGCACCGCCGCCCGCGCCCACGTCGACGAGACGCGCACCCTCCGGGATCCAGTTCGACGCAGCCAGCACGAAGGCGTCCTGGAAGAGCAACTCCACGAGCTCGCGCGCACCTCGCGTGGCCACCAGATCCACGCGCCGGGTCCACATCGCCACCAACGCGGCGTAGTCCGCCAGCGCATGCAGGCGATCCGCACCGAGCGCCATCCCCATGGCCTGCGCCAGAGAGGCCACCACGGGCGCGTCACGCTTGGCCTCGAAGACGGCGGCCTCTTGTTTCCCTCGCGGGGCGCTGCGTCGACTCATGGAAACGCCGCCTCGTGCATGGCCTGGGCGAGCTCTCCGGCGCTCGCGAAGCGCTCGACCGCCTTCGGCGCCATGGCCCGCTCCACGACCTGTCGCAGCGCGTCCGAGAGGTCGGGACGCTTCTCCCCCAGCGGATCGACCTGACCCGTGGCGATGCGAAACATCAAGCGCCCCGGGTTCCGCTCGACGAAGGGTGGCCGCCCCACGAGCGCCTCGTACAGCACCACGCCCATGGCGTAGACGTCCATGCGCGCGTCGATGGCGCCCTGCCCCGTGAGCAGCTCCGGCGCCATGTAGGTGGGCGTGCCGACGACCTCCCCCGTACGGGTGAGGCGCTCGAGCCCGTGCACCTTGGAGGTGCCGAAGTCGACCAACTTGGCGCCGACGCGCCGCGTGAGCGAAGGCCCGGCCTCGTCCTCGACCAGGAAGATGTTGGCGGGCTTCACGTCCCCGTGCAGCACACCGTGGGCATGCGCCGCGCCCAGCCCCGCGCACACGTCCTCGACGATGGGCCACAGCTCACGAGGGTCCACGAAGCGCGCGCTCTCGATGCGGGCGAGCAGGGTCTCTCCCCTCAGGCGCTCCATGACCGTGAAGAGCAGACCATCCGCGGTCTCCCCCACGTCCTTCACGCGCACCACGGCCGGATGCAAGAGCGAGGCGAGGATCGAAGCCTCCCGGCGGAAGCGGCGGTGCATCTCGCGATCGATGCACAGCTCTGGATGGAGGAGCTTCAGCGCGACGTCTTCTCCGGCCTGTTCATCACGCGCTTCGAAGACCGCGCCCATGCCACCGGCCGCGAGGCGCCCTCCAACACGGTAGCGGCCCGCCAGGAGCTGCCCCGGTTCGGGCATGCGCGGACGGCCAGCGTTGGGCTTCGGGGCCATGGAGAGACCATATACCAAGGTGTGGGGGAGTCCCGAAACCTGCACCGAACGGCCCGCGTGGGCTCTCATTCGCCCGTTCGACCTGGACCGGAAGAAAAAGAACAGGGACCTGGAATGTCTAGGTCCCCGCGGTGTTGCATACACGAACATCGGAGGTCGGAGCCGCATCGACGCCGTCCTCTCCACCCTCCAGCCGGTGCGGCTTCTTCCTCCGATTACCTCTCCTTCATGTCCCCTCCCTCCGCAAGGCTCGCATCCCAAGGTGCGGGCCTTGCGGTCTATGGGGCCGGCTGTAGACTCCGCCCCGCTCCCATGCCGCGCGCTTTCCTCACCCTGGCCCTGACGGCCGCCTTCTTGTCCTTGGGCTCCGAGGCCCAGGCCCAGGATTGCCTGGGCGCGTCGTCCCAGCTGCGGTCGAGCTTCCTGCCGGACCTGTACCCGATGGCCTCGGGCGACGTCTCGGCCGTCGGCGCACCGCAGCCGAACGGATTGGCCGCGCTGGCGCATGCCGCGGCCGAGCCCCTGTGGTGTGAGGACTCGGACGATCCTCGCTGCGCGCCCATGCGCGAGAGTGAACGGACTCCGAACGCGCCGATCGTGCCCGCGCCTGCCTCCGAGCCGAGCGCCGGGCTCGTGATCGCACCGCCGCGGCTGACGCAGGCGCCCTTCGGCTGGCCAAGACTTCAACGCCCTCGGGCGGAACATCGACGAAGGCTCGACCGACCCCCTCGGAGCTGAGCGCGCACGTATCCATCGATGCCGGCGCGCTCTCGCGTGGCCGCGCGGCCCCACCAGGGCCGACGGCCTCCTCCGCAAGGTGGCTCGAGAGAGAATGATCTCTCCGGGCCCGACTCGACAGCATTTCGTTTTCATATGATTCACCGGCGTAGGACGCCGGAGAGGTTATTTCTGCAATGAACAAAGCATCAGCAATCCTGGCGATACTCATCGCCTTCGTCGGCGGCTTCGCCGTCGGTCATCTCACGGGCAGCGACTCG
>JAACVI010000184.1 GCA_009992505.1 Myxococcales bacterium | reverse complement strand
CGGCGAGACGCTCGAGTCGCGCCCTTCGGCTCGACGCGTCGCGGCTTGGTCGGGCCACCTCACGCGCTCCCCCGCGCGAACTCGCGCCAGGAGCACGTCACTCGAGGCGCCCCAGCCGAGGACGCGTCCGAGTGGACCCAACTGCTGCGCGATGAATCCGTCTGCGCCGGCGAGCGTAGAGGCGGACGGCGATGAACTCTGGATCACGTCGGCACGCTACACCGACGGCCCGGCCAAGCGAAGCCGCCCGGCGCTTGGCCCGAAGTCACGCGGCGCTTGGCCCGAAGTCACGCGGCGCTTGGCCCGAAGTCACGCGGCGCTTGGCCCGAAGCCGCCCGGCGCTTGGCCCGAAGTCACGCGGCGCTTGGCCCGAAGTCACGCGGCGCTTGGCTCGAAGCCACCCGGCGCTCGGCGCGTAGCATGCTAGGCTTGTCGCGTGTCCGAAGCTGCCATCGAGAGTCCGCGCGCGGTGCCGTCGAGCGCGTCCGTGATGGAGTCGGCCACGCGTGTGGCCCATGCCTTGGTCGCCAACGTGGAGCGGGTGCTCGAGGGCAAGCGCGACGTGGTCGAGCTCGCCGTCACGACCATCCTCGCGGGTGGGCATCTGCTGGTCGAGGACGTGCCCGGGGTGGGCAAGACGACCCTCGCTCGCGCGCTCGCGGCGTCCCTCGGGGTGACCTTCCGCCGGCTGCAGTTCACCTCGGATCTGATGCCGTCGGACGTGGTCGGCGGCAACGTCTACGACCCGAAGTCCGGTCACTTTTCCTTCCGTCCGGGGCCCGTGTTCACGCACGTGCTGCTCGCCGACGAGATCAACCGCACCACGCCCAAGACGCAGAGCGCGCTGCTCGAAGCGATGGACGAGGGGCAGGTCTCCGTCGAGGGCGAGACGCATCCGCTCGAGGATCCGTTCTTCGTGGTCGCGACACAGAACCCCGAAGACTTCTACGGCACCTATCCGCTGCCCGAGTCCCAGCTCGATCGCTTCCTGCTCCGCATCCACATTGGCTATCCGCCCGTCGAGGTCGAGCGCCGCATCTTGCGTGAGCGTCGCGGTCGCGATCCGCTGGATGCGATCGAGAGCTGCGTCACGGTGAGCGAGCTGCGCCAGGCGCGGGCCGCTCTGGACCACGTGCTCGTGGAGGATGTGCTGCTCGACTACATGCACACCCTGGTGCTCGCGACCCGCAACACGCCGAGTCTGACCTTGGGCGCCTCGACGCGCGCGGCTCTGGCTCTCGAACGCGCCGTGCGTGCCCGCGCCCTGGTCGCCGGTCGCAGCTACGCCATCCCTGGCGACGTCCAGCAGCTCGCCTTGCCGGTGCTCGCCCATCGCGTGCGCGTCGATAGTCCCGATCCGCGCGTAGCCACGGACGAGGCCGAACGCGTGATCCAGGCGCTGCTCGATGAGGTCGAAGTCCCGGTATGAGCGCCGCGGTCGAGCGCCGCCTGGGGCGCTTCTCGCGCAGACGAAAGCGCATGCGGCGACGCACCTTCCGCCTCACGCGTGAGGGCAAGAGCTTCGTGTTGGTCACCCTCGGCGTGGGCGTCGCGGCGGTCAACACGGGCAACAATCTGCTCTACCTCGTGCTCGGGCTGATGCTCAGCCTGTTGCTCGTCAGCGGCGTGCTCAGTGATCTCGCGCTCCTGGGACTGCGCGCGCGTCGTGTCCTGCCTCGGCGCGTGTTCGCCAAGACCCCGTGCCGAGTGGAGCTCGTGCTCACGAACCAGAAGCGCTTCCTTCCGAGCTTCTCGCTCGAGGTCGAGGACGTGATCGCGGGCGAGACGACGCCGACGCGCTCGTACTACCTCAAGGTCCCGCCCCACGGAGAAGAGCGCGTCTTCTATCCTTACGTCGCGCCGCGCCGCGGTCTCCGGCACTTCACCCACCTGAGGCTGGTCACGCGCTATCCCTTCGGTCTGATCGAGAAGGGGCGTGCGTTGTCCGCCTCGGATGAGATCGTCGTCTTCCCACGCATCGGACGCACGACGGCACCCCGAGCCCAGGGCCACGCCGAGCGCAGTGACGACCTGGCGACGGTGCGCGGGCGTGGCGTCGAGGTGGCGGGACTGCGCGACTACGCGCCCGAGGACGAGGCGCGCGACATCCACTGGCGGCGCACGGCCTCGCTCGGCACCGTGGTGGTGCGTGAACGCGAGCGTGAGCGCGGCCTCCTGCAGTGGCTGGTCGTGGACGAAGCCAGCCGCGATCCGGAAGACCCCGCCTACGCGGAAGCGTTCGAAGACGCCATCTCGGCGCTGGCCTCCCTCGCCACCGCTACCCTGGCGTCCGGGCGCGCGGTGCGTGTGGCGAGCCGCACCAGCCTGTCGCCCATCATCCAGCCGGGCCGTCCGCCCGACCCGCTGTACCACATGTTGGCGCTGCTCGAGCCCGTGCCGCTGGAGGGCGCGCCGACGCTCAGGGCTCCCGCCGACGCGCACGTGGTCTCCGTTCGTCCGCGATCCCCCGAGGTCGCGGGATGAAGTTCTCGAGCCTTCACCTGGGCGTGACCTACCTGCTGGCCGGCCTGGGTTTCTTGGCCCTGAGCCTGGGCTCGGTCCTCGGGCCGCTCGAGAGCTTCGTCATGTTCGCGGCTTTCCTGGGGACCGCCTTCGTCACCCCCGCCGTGATGCGAAACCGGCGCTGGTCTCAGGCCTGGACCGTCCTCGTCCTCTCGGGCTTGGCCATGCAGGTTCTGCGCGGCAGCACTGGCGCGCCCATCCTGCCCCTCGGCATCGAATACGCGGCGCTCTTGCAGCTCTCCCGTCTCGCCTATCGACCCACCGCTCGCGAGTATCAGCAGATCGCGATCATCGCGTTTCTGCACCTGATCGCGGCCACCGTGCTGTCGTCGGGTCTCGGCTACGGGCTGGTCTTCCTCGGCTTCGTCGTCGTGCTGCCCTGGATGCTGGCGCTCACGCATCTGCGCGCCGAGATCGAGCGGCACTACGCGGACTCGACCATGGGGCCGAGCGTCGAGCGCGTGCTCGCTTCCAAGCGCGTGGCGGGCGCCTCCTTCTTGCTGGGTACGGCTTCGCTCACGCTCCCTCTCTTCGCCATCACGGCCATCTTCTTCCTGGCCTTTCCGCGCGTCGGCATGGGCTTCCTCAACCTCGGTCACGACGCGGGTCGGCAGGTGGCTGGCTTCGGGCGCAACGTGCAGCTCGGTGGCTTCGGGCGCATCCGCGACGATCCCACAGTGGTGTTGCGCGTGAAGGTGCCCGGCCTCGCCTCTCCGCCTCCGGAGCGGCTCGAGCTGCACATGCGTGGAACCTCCTTCGATCACTACGAAGACGGAGAGTGGACCCGTTCCCCCAGCGCGACGGAGACAGTGCGCGAGAGCTACGGCTTCTTCGCGCTCTCGACCCTGCCCGAGAGCGCGACCGAGCGACGACTCTCGATCATCCTCGACCCTCTGGACGAGCCCGTGATCTTCCTCCCCGAAGGCACGATCGGCATCACCACGCCTCCGCGCATCGTCGCGGGTCTGTCCGTGGATCGCCAGATCGTGCGCTCGGACGGCACCGACGTGCGCTACGCGGACGCGGATGGACTCGAGTTCACCTACACCGCCCACATCTCTCGGCGAGCGTCCTCGGCGCCTGCGGATCCCATCGACGCCGAGGCCTTCGCCCGATACCTCGAGCTGCCGGCCGGTCAGGAGCGCATCCTCGCTCTGGCTCGTCGTTGGACCGCCGGTCTGAGCGCGCCGCGCGCCCAAGCGGACGCCCTGCTGCGGCATCTGCGCGACAGCGGCGAGTACCGCTACACGTTGGAACAGCCCGACACGCGAGGAAGAGATCCGCTCGAGGTCTTCCTGCTCGAGGCGCATGCAGGCCATTGCGAGTACTACTCGACCGCCCTGGCGGTGATGCTGCGCGGACTGGGCGTGCCGGCTCGCAACGTCACCGGCTTCCTCGGCGGGCGCTACAACCGCTTCGGCGATTACTACGCCGTGCGCCAGGGAGACGCCCACTCCTGGGTCGAGGCGTGGATCGACGGCGACTGGGTGACCCTGGACGCCACACCACCCGCGCGAGATCTGGTCGGCCCCGCAGAGGGACCCTTCGGGAGTCTGCGTGCGCTCCTCGACGCCATCAACATGCGCTGGGCGCGTCACGTCGTCGGTTACGATCTGCGCTATCAGGCGGCTGCCCTGCACGAACTCATGAGGTATTTCCGGACCTGGCGGCCTTCACACGCTGGGTCGGAGCGAGGGGTAGAGGACGGGCCACGGGCCACGGCACACGGCCTGACGGCGCGGAGCCTGCGCTGGTCCCTGCTCGTACTGCCGCTGCTGTTGTTGGGCGGTTGGCTCGTGATCCGAGCGCGCCAGCGTCGACGCGCTGGACCGGAGGGCGACCTCAGGCTGCGGGAGACGGTGCGGCTCTATCGACGCCTCGACACCCGTCTCGGTCGTCGCGGTGCGAAGCGCCCGCCCGGTCGGACGCCGTCGGCTCACGTCGATCGCTTGCGCGAGGCGGGCTTCGAAGGGGTCGAGACGGTCGAAGAGATCACCGCGCTCTACCTCGCCGTGCGCTATGGCGGCGCGGCCGCGGAGCGCAGCGAGCTGCGCCGTCTGAACCGACGTGTGCGTGATCTCTGACGTGAAGTCGCGCGGCCTGGTAACCTGGCCCGCGGATGGGCACAGATGTGCAAGAACTGGCCGCTCGTGCGAAGCGACTCCTGCTGGAACGAGACTTCGCCGAGGCGGTGCGCGCCTGCCGTCGACTCTTGCTCTCTCGGCCAGACGACGACGACACCCGGCTCCTGCTCGGACGCGCGCTGACCGCGACCGAGCGCTTCGACGAGGCCCGAGTGGAGATGATGTCGCTGATCCGTCGGCGACCCGACTCCGCGACGGCCCATCGACTGCTCGGCGAGTCCTTCCTCAAGGCGAAGCAGCCGAAGCGCGGCGAGGAGTATCTGCGTCGCGCGCTGGAACTCGATCCCGAGGACGACGAGGCGGCCGAGCTGCTCGAGGAGCTCGAGTCGGATCCGCCGCCGACATCGGCCACCGTGGAGCGCTGGTTCGACTCGGCGGGAGTCGCCACCATCGAGACCCCTGCGTCCTTCTTCGATGATGGCAGCGAGGATCGCCCGGCCACGGCGCCCATTCAGGACGCGCCTCCTTCGATTCAGATCGATCCCGAGCTCGCAGCCATGGCGGAGAGCATGGCGTCGATGCGAGCCGAGGACACGTCCGCCTCGGTCGAGCTGACGGACTCGTTGGCTGGCGACGAGACCGATGCGCTGACCGATCCCGAAGCAGAAGCGCCGCCGACGAAGCCCGCGGCTGAACCAAGCGCCGCGCCGTCGCCCCCTCCACGTCGACCCAGGGGCACGATGATGGGCATCGCCGGTCTCGGACAGCTGGCGCCGGGCCTCGGCGAGGACGCCGGTTCGACGAAAGCCGAGTCGACGAAAGCCGAGTCGACGAAAGCCGAGTCGACAGGAGACGAGTCGACAGGAGACGAGTCGACCCCCTTTGGAGAAGAGAACACCTCCGAGTTGGGTATCGACGAGCTCGAGGCGATGCCGGCGCGCGCTCCTGCCCGCGCTCCAGCCGCCACGCCCAAGCGCCCGGCGACCTCCGAGCTCGACGCGGGCGATCTGGAGCTCGTGGATTCTAAGGAGATCTTCGAGCCTCTGGATGACGACTCCGAGCCTCTCGAAGCCGAGGCCACAAACGTCGCCGGAAGCGCGCTGGCTCCCCTCGAGGAGGAGGCGACGCAGCTCCGCATGCCTCAAGAGAGCCCTCGTAGCGACGAGCCCGATCACACGCGTGATCTCCGGGTCGCGGCGGTGATGAAGGCGGGCCCCCGCTCCCCGAAGCCGGTCGCGCAGGCACCACGCCCGATCTCCCTGCCACCCCCGCCGGGACCTCCACCGAGCGCAGCGGCGCCGCCCGGCGCGCTCCCCATGTCCGCCTCGCCCGCGCCGCCCGCTGCGTACGCGTCACCGTCGCCGTCCTACGCGCCGCCCCCGCCTTCGTACGCGTCGCCGCCCGCCTATGTGCCAGCCCTCGCGCCGCCACCCGTCGCGCCGCCACCCGCCGCTCGGCCTCGGGTCTCGACGCCACCCATCGGCATGCCGGCGGCGTCCGTGTCGACGCCACGTTTCGGCGCTGCGCCGCGGGTCGATCCCCAGCCGCCGCAAGGTTTCTCTCCCGCGGGCGCACCGGCCCCGAGCCCCGCGGCAGCCGCAGGTCCACCCGCCGACTTCACGCCCGCCGCGAGTCCTCGCGCCTCCATCCCGGAGCGCCGCCCGGTCAGCACGACCGAGGCCTCCCGCGCCGTAGGCGTGCCGGATCGGCTCCGGCAGATCGTCGCGCATGTGCGCGGGCTGCGCGACAAGCTGCCGAATCCCAAGCTCTTCCCTCTGCTCCTCGCGGCGCCCGTGGTCGTGCTCGCGCTGATCGTCGGCTCGGTCATGTACTTCCTCGACCGCAGCGACGACCAGGAGATCGCGTCGGCTCTGTTGGCGGCCACGGACGACGGTCGAGGCGCGAGCGTCGATCGAGCGATCGCACGAGACGCGGACGAAGGCGACACCGACGACGAGGCCGTCCGTCGTCGCGCCCATCTGCTCGCCTTGGCCGCCTACGAAGCCGGTCGAGACACGGGCGACGAGGCGTCCGGGTTGCTGCGCGGCCTGGACGACGAAGCGCGGGCCAGCCTGGATGCGCGCCTCGCTCGAGCCTACCTCAGCCTGCGGGGTGGAGACATCGAGGGTGCAGACACGGCCCTCGCCGTACGCCGCAGCGCGGAGGATCCGACTGGCGAGGTGGGACACGTGCACGCGCTCGTGGCCATCGCGCATGGGGATTTCGCCCAAGCGTCCGTCGAGGCGCGGGCGTCCGTGGCCGCGCGACCCGAGTCCCCGCGGCACCGCGCCTTGCTCGCCTTGGCGCAGGCCTTCGACGGTCACGCGGCCTCGGCGCTGGTGGACCTCGCGGCCCAGCCCGGAGCGGCCCACGACCCCGAGATTCGAGCCGCGGAGGCCCGTATCCGCTGGGCGACGGGCGATGAGAGCGGAGCCCGCGACGCCGCCACCGCCGTGGTCGAGGAGCTCAGCTCCGTGGCGAACCCCCGCGAACGCGCCTGGGCGCACGCGGTTCGCGCCTTCGTGGCTTTGGCGAACGGCGACACCGAGGCCGCGAAGGTCGAGGCTCGGGCCGCTCGCGAGGAAGGTGCCCCGGGCGACGAGAGCCTGACCCTCGCCGTGGCCGAGACGCTGGCGCGTGCGGGCGATGCCTCGGGCGCCGCCGAGGTCATGGCCGCGCTCGGCGACCAGTCGCCGCTCCCTCACGCGCGCGCGCAGACCGCCGCGCGGGTCGCGTTGGAAGCGGGGGACGCGGCGCGTGCCGAGGCCGCCCTCGCCAACGCCGGGGACAGTCCGCAGACAGCCTACCTCCGCGGCCGTTTGGCCGAGGCCCAGGGAGACGCCCCCGCCGCCCGTCGCGCCTACGAAGCGGCCGAAGCTCACGCGGACGTCGAGGTCGAAGCGCGCGTTCGCCTCGGGGCGATGGCACTTCGCGCCGACGACGCCGCGCAAGCGGTCACGGTCCTGGGCCCCGCCCTCGAGCGAGCGCCTGCGGATGTCTGGCTCGTGCCCGTCATGGCCCGGGCCCTGCTCGCGGATGGCCAACCGCAGCGCGCCGCCGATGTCGTCGCCGCTGCCCTCCGGGCACGCCCTGGGGCCTATCCGCTGGCGGTCGCCAACGCGCGCGTGGAGCTCGCGCGGGGTCATGGAGAGGCCGCACAAGCGGCGCTGGAGACGCTGACCACGAGCCACGGCAGCGACGCGGAGCTCTGGGCCTTGCTCGGTGCGGCCGCGCGCGTCGCCGAGCACGCCCCGCGTGCCAAGGAGGCCTACGAGAAGGCGCTCGAAATCCAGCCCGGAAACGTCGACGCGCTGCTCGGGCTGCTGGATCTGGCCATCGCCCAGAGTGACGTGGCGGCGGGTCACGACGCGCTCGATCGCGCGGCCACCGCGGGTGTGACCGGACGACCCCTCGAGCTCGGTCGCGCCCACTTGATGGTCCTCGAGGGCGGAGGTGCCCAGGCGGTGCCCAGCCTGAGCCGACTGTGTCGGGGTACCCGAGACGCGAGCTTGTACGCCGCGCTCGGTCAGGCCT
Organism: Myxococcales bacterium; assembly: GCA_009992505.1. Classification (GTDB taxonomy): domain Bacteria; phylum Myxococcota_A; class Polyangia; order Polyangiales; family Houyiibacteriaceae; genus JAADHO01. The sequence goes on along the minus strand of JAACVI010000184.1, from coordinate 3,725 downwards.
ACGTGCAGGCGGAGGACACTCGCAGCGCGAAGCGGGCGTTCTCGCGCGCCATTCACTACGATTCGGAAGAGCTCGATGCCCACATCGGCCTCGCTTCGATCGGAATTCACACGGGTGGATCCCAGCTCCGTCGGGCCGCGGGGGAGATCGGCGTCGCAGATCGCATCGTGCAAAGCCACGGCTTGGGCGCACGGTCCCAGGCCCGCATCGCCACACTCAGGGCCGAGGTGCTCTACTTCGGCAACGGCGACCTGGATGGCGCCGCGACTCAGGCGAGGGCGGCGATCGCGCTCGATTCCACGGTGGGTCAGGCCCACCTGCTGTTGGCGACCGTGCTGACGGAGCAGGGTCAGTCCAACCAGGCGGAGCTACGCGCGGCCATCGGCTGTCCCTCGCCGCCGCCCGAAGCGTTCGCGCGCCTGGCCATCAGCCTGGGCGCGACGACCGAGGGCTGCGAGCTCGCGCGTCGCTATCTCACGGCCGCGCCACGCGGCTCCTGGGCCACGGACGCACGCGCGCTCAGCTGTCCCTGACTCGTCGCCGAAGAGGCAGAACGGGGTCGGGTTCTCGTCTCGGAAGATCGACGACGAGTGGCCCGATCGGGCTCAGCCGAGCAGGCCGCCGAAGTAAGCAGCCGCGGCGGCACCGACGAGGAGCACGAGAAGCACGGCCACGATCTTGCCGGTGGATCCGCCTCGGGCAGGCGTCGGCGTCGCCACGGGCACTGCATCGAGCGCGACCTCGGCGGACACCTCCTCCGGGATCGGCAGTGGCTCCATTGTGGGTTCGACCAGGTGCTCGAGCGAGCGCGCCATGCCACCGAGCTCGTCCTCGATGCCGGATTCCCGCCAGCCAGGCTCCGAATCCGTCGGGTCGTTGCCCGGCGATCCGTCGATGGCGGCGGCCACATCCGCGTCGTCCGTGAACCACTCGGCGGGGTTCTCGAACGCGCCGGCGTCGAGGGGCGCCGCGCCCAGGACGTCATCCGGGCTCAGGGGCGTCGCCCCATCCACGAGCGGATCGCTCCCGAGATCGAGCGGGTTGCTCATGTCCTCGAGCGAGGTGAAGCGCAGCAGTTCCTCCTGGATCAGCTTGTCGATGATCGACTGCTGCTGCTCCTGGCGCGCCGGCTTCACCTCGGTGGCGAGGCATTGCTTCACCAAGGCGGCGATGTCGTAGCTGGTGACCTTCAGCTTGTGGCCGAAGAGGTAGCCGGCGAGGGCGTCGCCGAAGTCTCGGGCGCTCTGGTAGCGCTCGTCCGGGTTGCTGGTCAGCGACTTCCCCAGGATGCCTTCGAACTCGGCGTCGACCTCGGGGTTCAGCCTCGAGAGGCTCGGCACGTTGGTCTGCTGGACCAGCTTCACCGTCTGGTAGTCGGTCTCTCCCAGGAACAGCCGCCGGCCTGCGAGCATCTCCCAGAGCACGACGCCCATGGCGAAGACGTCGGCGCGCGCGTCCACGTGCTCGCCGCGCGCGGCCTCGGGCGCGAGGTAGCTGAACTTCCCCTTCACCACGCCAGGATCGGTCTTCTCCAGCTGGGTCGTGGCCTTGGCCAGACCGAAGTCCGTGACCTTCACCTCACCGCGCTTGGAGATCAGGATGTTCGGGGGCGAGACGTCGCGGTGCACGAGGTGCATCGAGTTGCCCTCTTCGTCCATCAGATCGTGGGCGAAGCTGAGACCTCGGCAGGCCTCCATGGAGATGTAGATCGCAGCCTTGATGGGAACGGAGCGTCCCATCTGCTTCAGGGCGTCCATCACCTTCTTCAGGTTCGCCCCGTCGACGAACTCCATCACGATGAAGTAGGTGTTGTCCGCCGCGCCGATGTCGAAGACGCTGACGATGTTGGCGTGCGTCAACTGTGCCCCGAGCCGCGCCTCGTCCAGGAACATGCCGATGAAGTTCTTGTTCTGCGCCAAATGTGGCAGAACGCGCTTGATCGCGACCTTCTTCTTGAACCCCTGATGGCTCTGCTGCTCGCCTACGAAGACCTCGGCCATGCCGCCGGCCGCGAGGCGCTCTATCACGCGATATCGCTGCTCAGTCATGTGGTAGGACCGGAATTTCCGGGGGTGCCCTGCGGGTCACCGGCCAGGGGCAGGAGTGTGGGTGGAACCCACCTCTACAGTCAAGCGTCGGCTAACCCCCGAACGCGCTCTTCGCTGCTGCTCATGGCCGTCATTGACACCGAGCGCAGGCGCCGCTTGACTCATGCCGTGGCGAACTCCCCGGCCGTGCGCATCGCGCCCTCGATCCTCTCCGCCGACTTCGGCCGACTCGCCGACGAGATCCGCGCTGTCGAGGACGCGGGCGCCGATTGGATCCACGTCGACGTGATGGACGGGCACTTCGTCCCGAACCTGACCATCGGTCCGTTGGTGGTCGACGCGGTTCGTCGCGCGGCGCGCGGCGTGGTCGACGTGCACCTGATGATCGAGCAGCCCGAGCGCTACATCGACGCCTTCGCCGAGGCGGGCGCCGACATCATCACCGTGCACGCCGAGGCGACGCCCCATCTGCACCGGGCCGTGCAGCAGATTCACGCGGCCGGCAAACGCGCGGGCGTCTCGCTCAACCCGAGCACGCCGGAAGAGGTCGTGCGCTACGTCCTCGACGATGTGGACCTGATCCTGGTGATGAGCGTGAACCCTGGCTTCGGCGGACAGTCGTTCATTCCCTCGGCTCAGGGAAAGATCCGCGCGCTGCGGCGTATGATCGACGTGTCCAAGCGATCGATCGACCTCGAAGTGGACGGCGGCGTGAAGTCCGGGACCGCTTCCCTCGCCGTGGCTGCTGGAGCGGACGTGCTCGTGGCGGGGAGCGCCGTCTTCGGTGCTGCGGACTACGGCGCCGCCATCCGGGCACTGCGCGCCGACGCCTCGACCGGCCTTTCCCTGGGACAGGAGGTATCGTGACGGATCGAGAACCCGCACTGACCACGGTCTTCGTGGATGCGCGCGCCACCAAGCGACGCCTGAAGCGTGGACGCCTGATCGTGATCGAGGGCCCGGACCAAGGTCGCGAGCTGTCGGTCGAGCGGGCGCGCGTGACCATCGGCCGCAGCCTGATCTGCGATCTGGTGCTCGCGGACAAGGCCGTGAGCGGCACCCACTGTGAGATCATCGCCAACGAGAAGGGTGTGTTGCTCAAGGATCTGGGCTCCACCAACGGCACCACCATCAACGATCTCCGCATCCGCGAGGTCTGGATTCGTCCAGGAACGGTGATCCGCGCGGGTCAGACCAGCCTGCGCTACGAGGCCGGCGAGGGCGAGGTCGAGATCGATCTCAGCCACGACGAGCGCTACTTCGATCTGATCGGCAAGAGCGTGCGCATGCGCGAGATCTTCGCCGTGCTCAGCAAGGTGGCGCCGAGTGATCTGACGGTGCTCGTCCGTGGTCAGACCGGCACGGGCAAGGAGCTGGTGGCGCGCGCGCTGCACAGCGGATCCCGTCGCAAGGAGCAGCCCCTGGTCGTCCAGGATTGCTCCGCCATCCCCGAGAACCTGATCGAGAGCACGCTCTTCGGTCATGAGCGCGGGGCCTTCACCGGCGCCACGGACAGGCGCAAGGGCTCCTTCGAGCAGGCCGACGGTGGCACCATCTTCCTCGACGAGATCGGCGAGTTGAGCCTCGCGCTGCAACCGAAGCTCCTGCGGGTGCTCGAGAATCGCGAAGTGAAGCGCGTCGGTGGCGAGAAGACGATCCCGGTGAATGTGCGGGTCG
>JAACVI010000183.1 GCA_009992505.1 Myxococcales bacterium | reverse complement strand
GTCGAAGTCGTGGTCACGGAACTCCCCGAGGAAGCAGAAGGATCGCGAGGATAGCGGAGCGGAGGCCGTCTGCAAATGATCCCTTGCAGCGAGGGGTCCCCGTCCCGTGAGGCAGCATGCGACTCTGGGCAGCTGCCACGACGGACGAGCGGTCGTTTGCGGGTGCCTCAGAGCAGGGTCCCTTCGACGCGGACCGTCATCCGGACCTGCAGCTCCAGGTCACCCTCGGGAAACACACCGCCCGGATCGAGGTCGAGGCCCGTGCGCACGAAGAGCTTGATGCGGGGGTCCGTGCCGACCACATGGCTCGAGAGCGCGCCGGAGCCGGCCGCGTCGATGGTGACGGCGCCGCTGCCCGTGGCCATGGCCGCGAGCGCCGGCATGGTGCCCAGGAGCCGCGCGCCCATGGCGGGATCGACCTCCACGGCGCCCGCCGGAGCCCAGAACACCTCGACCGGCTCGACCCCGAGGGTGAAGGTGTTGGAGACGACCATGTAGTCGAGGGAGAGCACCTTGATGCTGCGCACGTTGGCGAAGAGGGTGTCGAGGCCGGAGATCAGCGCCTCGAAGTCGATCACGCCGCCCACCTGAGCGGTGATGGTCATGGGCTCCGGATCGCAGACACCGGCGACGCAGGCCATCGCCACGGGCGTGGTGGGGCAGACGTTCATCGGCTGACACGGGATCGAGGCAACCTTCGCCGAGCCGGAGGAGGTGTCCCGTAGATCCATGGGCAGGCCGAGCTCGGCGGACGAGAGGTGGACCTCCGAACCGACCGGGAAGGTGGCCGTGGCCGAATTGGACAGGCAGCCCGTGAGCGCTAGGGAGGAGAGGAGGAGAAGCGGAAGGAGCACGCCGCGACGCGTGGGAAGAAGCCAGGACATAGGCTTCTAGTGTAGCGGGAATCGGAGCGGGGTCGATCGGGCGGCGGCTCTGGCTACAGATCCCCGGGGCGAGGCTCCACGACGAGGGTCTGTCGTGGCGCCGGTCGCGTGAGCAGAGCGGCCGCGATCGAGGCAGCGACCAGGGCACCCCCGACTCCGATCCAGAGGCCGGCGCGTCGATAGAGCGGCACGGGCGGAGGGGGCGGGGGCGGAGGCGCCGCGAGCCATGCGCGCGCCTGCGCCAGGGCTCCGGCGCTGAACGAGTCATACTCGGGCTCGTACGCAGGGTGCCCTTCGGAGAGCAGAGTCGGCGCGCTGCAGCCCTGGCGCGAGCAGCGCGTCAACAGCGCGCGGGATTGGGGCCCGGCGCCGACCTCGAGCCGCCAGACCTGAGAGGGCTCCGCCGACTCGGGAAGATCCGCGAGCGCAGCCGGGAGAAGCTCGACCTGCGCGCCTCGAGCCGCGTCGACGAGGCGACGGCGGGCACGCAGCTCGGGTCCGGGCGAGAGCCGGACGCGCAGATCGGAGGTCACGCCCTCGAACACGTCGATCACCCGACCCCAGGGCAAGAAGCCGCGCGACTCGACCCGGAGCACGTGCCGGCCCACGGGCGCGACCACGGCCGCCGGCGCGGATCCCAGAAGTTGGTCGTCGAGGTAGACGGTCGCGAAGGGGCCGTCGGCCAGCACCTGGAAACGGCCCGTGGGGCGCGCGGCGACGTCCAGAGCCAGGCGTCGCGCTTCGCCGACCACCGCAGGCGGCGCCTCCGCCGAGCCCAGCGCGCGGGAAGGATCGAGCGTAGCCGCGTCGGTGAGGGCCGAGCGGCCGAGGTCGTCGAGGGAGGCCGCCAGAGCGACCACGCCGATGCGCGTGCGCACCTCCGCGAGCCAACGACAGGCCCCTGGAACATCCGCGTGTTCACGGACGAGGCGCTCGGCCTGGGACAGACGCGCGAGCGCGTCGCCCTCACGCAGACCCGTGGCCAGCGTCGTGCCTTCGGCCAACAGCTCGGCCACGCGCGAGAAGACCTCGACTCGCTCGGGCGGCAGCGGCGCCCCCATCGCGCCCTCGTCCAACAGCGGACGCTCCACCAGACCCTCGTCTCGAGCGAGACGTCGCGACCGGCGTTCGAAGAGCGCGCGGCGTGCCGACGGCGCGGCGCCATCGACCGTCACCGAGGCGTAGCTCGAGCGCGACGCGGGAGCGGGCGCGGCGTCTTGAGCGCTGAGCGCAGCGGGAATCCAGGAGAACGTCCACAGAACGAGCCAGAAGACGGGCAAACCCCCACCAATTGGCGCGGCTACATCTCGAGTTGCGATGGACAGGTGGCTCATCTATGGTTCGCGCCCATTTAGCGGGGCCCAACGCATGTTCGAGAAGATCGCCAATAAGTTCCAGACCTTCGTTCTCATAGGCCTGGTCACGCTCCTCTGCGCCGTGTTCATTCTGCAGTTCGGTGGGCCGCAGGCCCAGGGCTGCACGGAAGGCGGCAGCAGCTACATCGCCCAGATCTACGACCGCACGGTCAACCACGGCGACTTCGAGGCGGCCTACACTTTGGCCAACCCCGGACGCTTGCCGGCGGAGCGCGCGCGCGCCCTGCACCTGCGCGAGTCGGTCATGGACGGCATCGTGGACGCGGCGCTGTTGGCGCACGAAGCCGAGCGCCTCGGCTTCCACGTCTCCGAGGACGACGTCTGGACCCGCGTCCGCGACGAAGGCACGGTGCTCTTGACCATGGGCGGCGAACAAGCCCCCGGGGGAGCGATCCCGGTCTCCTACTTCCAGAACGACGCCGGCCGGTTCGACGCCGACCGCGCCAAGGAGTTCATCCAGAACTACCTGCGCCGCAGCATCCGCGAGTTCGCCGACTGGCAGTCGACGGAGATGCTGGCCAACCGCATGCGCCAGACGCTGCTCGCCAGCGTGAGCGTGAGCCCGCGCGAGGTCTGGAACGCCTACGTTCGTGAGGCCGAGAAGGCGCAGATCCACTACGTCCGCTTCGCGCCTTCGTTCTACGCCGACGGCCTCCGGCCCACGGACGCGGAGATCACGACCTGGATGGCCGCGAACACGCAGGCCGTCGACCAAGAGTACACGGCCAACCGGCACCGCTACACGGGCCTCGAGCCCCAGGTGCGCGCCGAGCACATCCTGATCAAGGCCAACGACGACGCCAGCGACGACGTGAAGGCCGCCGCCCGAGCCGGCGCCGTGGCGCTCCTGGCGCGAGCCCGTGCAGGCGAGAACTTCGAAGACCTCGCGCGTCAGTTCAGCGAGGACACGGGCAGCGCCCGACGCGGTGGCGACCTGGGCTACAACCCGCGCGGCCGCATGGTCGGTCCCTTCGACGAGGCGCAGTTCGGCCTCGAGCTCAACCAGATCTCGGACATCGTCGAGACGCGCTTCGGCTACCACATCATCAAGGTGGTCGGGAAGCGCGAGGGCGACGTGCCCGAGGCCGAGGCCAAGCGCGAGATCGGCGAGCGCCTGTATCGTCAAGCACGCGCGAGCGAGCTGGCCCAGCAGGCCGCCACGGCCGCGCTGGCGTGGGTCAAGGAAGACGGCCACACCTGGGACGATCTGGACGAGCACCTGGCCCATCCCGATGGACCCCCGGCCGACGGAGAGACGACGGAGCGCGACCCGCTGGCGCCGCACGTGGAAGAGAGCCGCGAGTTCGGACCCACGGACACCCCCATCTCCGGCCCCTTCGAGACCGGCGACCTGGTGCGCGCGGTGTTCGAGATGAACGCGGGCGCCACGCCCGAGGCGCCCTTGGCCCTCGGCCAGGAGTTCGCGATCTTCGTGGTCGACTCGCGCCAGACGGCGACGCAGGAAGGCCTGACCGCCGACCGACGCCAGCAGATCATGAACGGCCTCTTGGTCGCGAAGCAGCGCGAAGCGTTGAAGGTCCATCTGCGCGAGCTGCGCGACCAGGCCCAGCGCGACGGCAAGCTGCGCGTCGACGAGGCCATCCTGCGCTACCCCGGCGCGGACGACGCGGGCACGGAAGAGCCCGCGAGCTGAGCCCTCCGGGCCGCCTCCGGTTCGCGGTCGGGCCCGGTATTCTCGGCGCCATCTCCCCAACCGCCCCGGTGTAGGATCGGCGCATGTTGCGCAGCATAGCCTTCGGCCTGGGCCTGTCGGCGCTCGTGTTGGGCGTGGCGCTGGGCGCCCTCGGCGTCTTCCGCCACAGCGCCGTGGAGCGCTACGATCGCGCGCCCTTTCGCGTCGCCGACACGGCCGTGGGCAGCGAGCTCCTGCGGGCGCCGCTGGTCGCGGGGCAGAGCTTCTACGCGGAGCTGTGCACGCCAGGCGTGATGGCAAAGGAGGACTTCGCGGGCGCGAGCTTCGCGCTGCGGCACGTGGATGACGACGTCGTGGTGCGCGAGGTCGCTCTGGACGAGCAGTTCTTCGAGCACGTCAGGCCGGTTCCGTCAGGGACCTGCGGCCTCCTGGTCAGCGCCGCGCAGCTCGGCGTGGGTGGGCACTACGCGCTGACGCTGAGCGCGGCTCCCGCAGATCTTCCGGGCGCGCGTCGACCCATGCTGTTGCGGCTGGTGGCGCGCTCGTCCATCGGGCTTCGCGACAAGGTCGCCATCTGGGCGTTGCTCTTCGGTGTGCTCTGCCTGCTCCTGGCGCGGCGCCGAGAGACGCCCTCGGCTGCCGAGCCCACACCACCGGCGGACCCCGCCGACGGCGCGTCGACGGACGCGAGACCCGCGATCTCCCCCTCCAAGGCCCTGACGCTGGCGCTGTTGGCCTACGTGCTGCTCTTCGTGCTGCTCTTCGCCATCCCCTTCGCCATGCCGCGTGGTGCGCTGGGCGTGTACCTGCAAGGCCTCTTGCTCGCGGGCACGCACGTGCTCCTCGCCTTCGTCTTCGTGCGCGGCGGCAGTCGGCTCCCGGCGCTTGGACTCTCGCAGCGCCCGCGCCTCGGCTGGCTCCTCGCCGCACCGATCGTGGGCTTGGCTCTGCGCTTCGCCGGCGCGTGGCTCGCCCAGATCGTGCCGTCCACGGGAGTCGCGCCCGTGGAGGAGCTGGTCAGCATGCCCAGCGGCATGCTCGCCTTCGCGGGTGTCGCCCTGCTCGCGCCCGTGGCCGAGGAGATCTTCTTCCGCGGTCTGGTCTACGGCGCCCTCGAGAAACGCTTCGGTGCAGGCGCGGCCATCGCCGGCTCCACCGTGCTCTTCGCGCTGGTCCACCTGCCGCAGCAATGGGGCGCGTGGGGCGCCTGCGCGTCGGTGCTGCTCCTCGGCCTCTGCCTCGGCCTGCTGCGGCGCTACTCCGGCAGCACGCGCGCGCCGGCGCTCGCACACCTCGCCCACAACGCCATCCTCACGTTGCTGGCGTTGGGCTGACCGTCGGCGACGCGCGCTTCAGACTCTCTCGAGTCGCTGGTAATACCTGGCGTGCTGCGGCACCTGGTTGTGGAAGAAGCCGACCTGCGCACCCGCGAGCTCGACCGGGATGTCGAAGACGTGGTCCCGGCCGTGGCCACATCGCCTCGGGGTTCGACCGTCGCGGTTCCGCCGGCCATGACCCGCACGCGCGTGCGAGGGACGACCTGGTCGTAGCTGTCGTCCCAGCCCGAGTAGTGCACGCCGAGCTCACCCGTCGGCAGCACGCCCGTGATCGAGCCGTCGTACCAGCCCCCGTTCCATTGGATCCGCAGCGGTTGGCCCACGGTGACGGATGTGGTGGCTCGCGCCACGACTCCTCGCGGCGGCTGGGCGCCAGGCTGCCCGGTGAAGAGCGTGACGGCGGCGACGATGGCGACGACGAGCAACGCACCGAGGATCAGCGCGCGCCTGCCCATCGACCCTCCCCTGGCCAGGCCCGTCGCGGCACGAGGTGTCGAAGCGCTTCGAGGTGTGGAGTCGGCGCGGATGCGGTCGGAACCGACCGCTTCGTCTCAGGAGTTGGCCCATCCCTCGTAGTGGACCGTCCACACGTCGCCGCCCAGGTCGGCGACGACGGTCGCGGCCCACCAACGTCCGCCCCACTCGACGACCACCGGCTCGCCGGCGCGATGCGCGTGCCTCGACACGAATGCAGGCCTCGGCCACTACGTGAACCATCTCTTCTGGAAGTGGCGCGGGAAGTAGCTCGTCCGGCGCGCTAGCTCGCGAGAGGTTCGACGGGCTGAGCGCGCAGGCGACGACGCTTGTCCTCGAGGGGCTCGAGCGCCTCGCGCGCGACGTCGATCAGGGCTTCCCGTATGGCGCGCCTGTTCTCGATGCGGCGCGTGACCAGCGCCACCTCGCGGAAGGGCGCTTTGCCGGCGATGGACTTGATCAGGTCGCCGAGTCCACGGGCCTCGAGCTCGGCCGCGGCCAGCGCGGGCAAGATGGTGAAGTAGGGCCCGTTCTGCACCATGGCGCACAGGGTCGCGAGGCTGCCCGCCTCGAGCACGAAGCCCTGCGTCTCGCTCGCCTCCGCACCCAGCGCGCACAGGTCGAGCGTCTGCGTGCGCAGGCAATGCCCCTCGCGCATCACCATCAGGCGCTCCAGGGGCAGCGCGTCGAGCCGCACTCGACCCTGGGCGTCAGTGCGCAGCTCGATCGTCGGCGAGTGGAAGACGACGAACTGCTCGCGACAGATCGCGTACTCCGTCAGCGTCGGCATGTGCAGCGGAGTCGCCAGGATGCCTCCGTCCAGCGTCTCCTGCGCCAGGCGCTCGACGATCTGGGCCGTCGTCAGCTCCTCGATCTGGATCTCCACCGCGGGATGCGCCGCCACGAAGCGCGGCACGACGAGAGGCAATATCGTGGGCGCCATGGTCGGGATGATGCCGAGTCGATAGGGACCCGCGATCACGCCGCGGAGCTCCTGCACCACCTCCTCGATGCGCTCGTACTCGCGCATCACGGTGCGAAACTGCTCGAGCAGCACGGCCCCCTCGCGCGTGGGCACGACCGGTCTTCGGCTGCGGTCGAAGAGCACGACCGCGAGCTCGTCCTCCAGCTTGGCGAGCTGCATGCTCAGCGTCGGTTGGGAGATGAAGCAGGCCTTGGCCGCACGCCGGAAGTTGCGGTGTCGATCGACGGCCAGGGCGTAGCCGAACTGCGAGAGCGTCGCCACGCGCTACGCTCGCACACCCACCGGCGGATCCGCGCAGCGCAGCACCTCGAGCGGCGGCGGGCTATCCTCGAGCTTCTCGGCGGCGTCGCGCAGCGCGGTGCGCAGGCCCTCCTCCAACACCGGGTGGTAGAAGGGCAGGCTCAGCGCTTGGCGCACGCCGAGGCCGGCGGCGATGGCCCAGGCCAGCAGATGCGCCAGGTGTTCACCGCCAGGCGCGAGCAGCTCCGCGCCCAAGACCTCGCCCGTCTTCGGATCGGCGTAGACGTGGAGCAGGCCGCCCTCTTCGCCCTTCACGATGGCGCGCCCTTGGCCTTCGTAGCTGGCCTCACCGGTCACGAAGCGCACGCCCTCGGCGGAGAGCTCGCGGTGGGAGCGACCCACGTTCGCGATGTTCGGCGCGGAGAACGTCACGCTCATCGCCGTGCGACGGCGGAAGCATTGGTCCTTGTCGTGCACCGCGTTGTGGCCCGCGATACGGCCCTCGTCCGCGGCCTCGTGCAGCAAGGGACGCGTGCCGTTCACGTCGCCCACGAAGTACCAATCTTTGCCCTCGACGCGGAAGGTAGTGGGGTCGAAGACGGGCAGCCCGCGCTCGAAGGGGACGCCCAGCTCTTCCAGGCCCAGGCCCGCCACGTTGGGCCGTCGACCCACGCTGAGCAACGCTTGATCCACCGCGAGCGTGGTTCCGTCTTCGAGCGTCAGCACCAGATCCTCGCCTTCTTCATGGAGCTTGCTCACGCCGGAGAGGTGGACGGGGAACTCGGAGGAGAACCTGTCGTGGGCGTAGCTCTGGAGCGTCGGATCGCTGAGCCCGCCGTAGGCCTTGTCGAGGCTCACGGCGACGACCTCGACGCCCAGTCGGTGCAGGGCCTGACCCAGCTCGAGCCCGATCACGCCCAAGCCTACCACCGCGACCCGACGCGGCAGAGTCGACAGCTCGAAGAAGGCGTTGGTGTCGATCAGCCGGTGGCGAAAGGGCGCCCACGGTCCCGGCAGGATGGGCGACGAGCCCGTGGCGATGATCACGCGGTCGGCTTCGATCTGCTCGTCTCCCAGATCGAGCACGTGATCGCCGACGAAGCGCGCGCGCTTGGCGATGAAGTGCTCCTCGCGCCAGGACGCCATGCCGCCCAGGACGCCGCGCACGAAACGATCCCTGAGCGAACGCACATGCGTCATCACCGCCGCCGAGTCCACCGAGAGCGCGTCGCCGCCGCGGATCCCCTCGGCGTTGAAGTTCCCGCGCCGGTGGAAGTCGTTGGCCACCTGAATGAGCACCTTGCTCGGCATGCAGCCCACGCGGGCGCAGGTCGTCCCGAGCACGCCATCGTCGATCAGGACGTAGTCGTGGGTCTCCTTCGCCACCTCGCGACGCGCGCTCAGACCCGCCGTACCTGCCCCGATGATCGCTACCCGGCAGTGCTTCATGTTCTCGTCCCTTCAGGCGGCCTTGGCGAAGTACGCCTCGAGGCTGTCGAGGCCGCCGACGAGCTTGCCGTCGATGTAGACCTGTGGAGTCGTCGCAGCGCCCGTAACGTTACGCAGGCTGGTGTAGCTCACGCCGCTGCCGAGCTCGATCTCTTCGTAGTGGAAGCCGCGCTCCGTGAGCAGCGCCTTGGCGCGGGCGCAGAAAGGACAGCCGGGCTTGGTGAAGAGGGTCACGGCCGCCGGCCGCACGGCGTCGGGCGCCACGTAGGCCAGCATGGTGTCCGCGTCGGAGACCTCGAAGGGGTCGCCGGGTTTGTTGGGCTCGATGAACATCTTCTCGATCACGCCGTCGTCGACCAGCATGGAGTAGCGCCAGCTGCGCTTGCCGAAGCCCAGATCCGCCTTGTCCACGAGCATGCCGACGCCCGCGGTGAACTCCCCGTTGCCATCGGGCAGCACGGTGACGTGCTCGACACCCTGATCCTTCGCCCACGCCTCCATCACGAAGCCGTCGTTGACGGAGAGACAGACCACCTCGTCCACGCCGTTCTGGACGAAGACGGGAGAGAGCTCCTCGTAGCGCGGTAGGTGCGTCGACGAGCACGTGGGCGTGAACGCTCCCGGCAGTGAAAAGACCACCACGCGCCGGCCGGCGAAGAGCTCCTTGCTCCTCACGTCATGCCAGTCGCCATCGCGACGCGCGCGAAACGTGACCTCGGGGATATGCGTGCCTTCTCTGTTTTCCATGATGTTTCCTTCCGTCGGTTCATCTGCCCGACGAGGTTGAACATGGGGCTCGTATGCTAATCGAGCCAATCGTTTGTTACTATGACTACATAGTCAGTGGCTATCACAGCCAGACTCGCGACGTCGACCGCGGGAGAGGGAAGGTGTTCGATCGCCTGCGGACGCGGAGCTCACTCGCGATCCTGGCCGCCGTGGCTGCGTACGAACCGCTGCGCTTGCCGGGCCTCGACGGCACGGGCTCGCTCTATGCGGAGTTCGAGCGCGACCTGCGTTCTCGGCCACAATCTGGCGGGTGGGGGAGGGGCCAATCTTGGCTCACCGAGGCGCAA
>JAACVI010000226.1 GCA_009992505.1 Myxococcales bacterium | reverse complement strand
GCGTAGTGCCCCGAGAGGTCGTGCGCGTGATCACGCCTGGCCTCTGCCTCGAGCCGGACGCCCTCGACGCACGCTCGGACTGCCATCTAGTCGCCGCCTTGGAGTGGGGCGGAGAGCTCGGTCTCGCGGCCTACGAGATGTCCACCGCCCACCTGCGCGTCTGTCGCCTGAGCGGGGAGGGCGCGCTCCTGGCCGAGATCTCGCGCCTCGCGCCGCGTGAACTCCTGCTCAGCCCGGGGCTCGAGCATCTCCAAGACGTCCTGTCGCTCATGCCCGGCGTGGCGCCGGCCCAGCTTCGAGCCGCTCCCGAGGGCTCGGCAGCCGCGAACCTCGAGCGCCTGCTCGGCTCGGAGGAGGCGAACGCCCTCTCGCTCAGCGCGCCCGACGTTGCCCAGGCCGCCGCCGCCTTCGTCCTCGACTACGCGGCCGCCCATCAGCCCCGAGGCGAGCTCAAGGCGCCCCGAATCAGCAGCTACGATCCTTCCTCGCGCCTCGTGCTCGACGAGGTCGCGGTGAGGAACCTCGAACTCCTGCACACCCTCTCGGGTGATCGCCGCGGGGGCCTGCTGCAGCTCGTGGATCAGACCCGCTGCCCGATGGGCGCGCGCAAGCTGCGTCGGAGGTTGCTGGCGCCGCTGGACGAGCTGGGCGCGATTCGTCGCCGCCACGACGCGGTCATGGCCCTGGTCGAAGACGCCCCGATCCGTCGCGCCGTGCGCGACGCGCTCTCTCAGGTCGGCGACCTCGAGCGACTCACGACGCGCGCCGAACAAGGCCTGGCTTCGCCGCGGGATCTCGGCGCTCTGCGCGACAGCTTGCGCGCCATCCAGGGCGTGGCGCGTGCCCTCACGGAGCGCGTGCCCTGGGCGAGCGACGACCCTCTGGCCGAGCTGCTCCCGACGGGACTGGGTCTCGAGCTGCTGCAGAAGCTCGAACGTGCCCTGGTGGACGAGCCGCCCGTGCCCTCGAACATCGGCGGCATCGTGCGCGCGGGCTACGACGCCGAGCTCGACCAGCTCTCCGCCCTGTCCTCCAACGCCAAGGACGTGCTGCTCGAGCTCGAAGCGCGTGAGCGCGAGCGCACGGGTATCTCCTCGCTCAAGGTCAAATACACGCGCGTCTTCGGCTACTACATCGAGGTCACGCGTTCGAACGTGGGGCGGGTCCCCGAGCACTACCGTCGCAAGCAGACGGTGGCGAACGCCGAACGCTACGACACCGAAGAGCTGGGCGAGCTCGAGACGCGCATCCTGGAGGCGGACGAGCGCAAGAAGACGCTCGAGACGACGTTGTTCGAGGAGCTGCGACGCGAGGTGGCGGCCCACGCGACGGGCTTGCGGCGTCTGGGCGACGCGGTGGCGACGCTGGATGTGCATGCGTCTCTGGCCGAGGTGGCCGTGCGCTCGAACTGGGTCCGCCCGGAGATGGACGCTTCGAGCGAACTCGTGCTTCGCGACAGCCGCCATCCCGTGATCGAGGCGCTGGGTCCGGCGGGCAGCTTCGTGCCCAACGACGTCTGCCTGGGCGGCGACGCGGCCCCGATGGCGCTGGTCACGGGACCGAACATGGGCGGCAAGTCGACCGTCATGCGCCAGACCGCGCTCGCGGTGATCCTCGCGCAGATGGGCTCGTACGTGCCGGCGCGCGAGGCCCGCATCGGCCTGGTCGACCGCGTGCACACCCGCGTCGGGGCCAACGACGATCTCTCCCGCGGACAGAGCACCTTCATGATGGAGATGCGGGAGACGGCGACCATCCTGCGCGAGGCCACCTCGCGCTCCCTCGTGATCCTGGACGAGATCGGGCGCGGCACGAGCACCTACGACGGCCTCGCGATCGCCTGGGCCGTCGCCGAGCACCTGCACGACGCCATCGGCTGTCGGGCGCTCTTCGCCACCCACTACCACGAGCTGTGCGAGCTCCCGGCCACCCATCACGGCATGACCAACCTCAGCGTCGCGGCGCGCGAGCAGGACGGCGAGGTCGCGTTCCTGCACCGCCTGGTCACGGGCCCCGCCGATCGCAGCTACGGTGTGCACGTGGCGCGCTTGGCCGGGGTCCCGCCGATCGTGTCGGCGCGGGCGACGGCGCTGCTCGAGGAGCTGGAGCGGCGCCCCGAGGTAGCCGCGCAGGTCACGCCCCAGCTCGAGCTCTTCGGTCCTCCGGCCTCGACCCTGGGCCCCCAGGCGCGGGAAATCCTGGCCACGCTCGGCGCCCTCGACGTCGATCGCCTCACGCCCGTCGATGCCCTGGTCGCGCTGGCGCGCCTGACCGACCTTTGGCGGCGAATCGAGGACGAATGAACGCAACGCAGGCGGCCCTCCACTCACGACGCGCACGGGTCTGCGCTTTCCCTTCCCCCGTCACGTGCTTAGGATGGTGGCGATGAGCTCCAAGGATGCAGGTACGGATCTCCAGGCGCGCATCGCCGCCGCCGATGAGGCGCTCTCCACGGCCCTGGACGCACGCGCCGCCGCGGTGCGCGAGCTGCTCGAGTTCCGGCGCGATCACGCCGACGCGTACGTCCCGATGGAGGACGACGCCTCCACGATCCGCCGCGCCATCGAGCGCGCCCAGAGCTTCCCTGCGGCCGAGGTGGACGCCGTCTTCCGCGAGGTGCTGGGCGCTACAGCGTCTCTCGAAGCGGAGCGCCGCGTGGCCTATGGCGGCGAGCGTGGGGGCTTCGCCGAGCTCGCGGCCCGACGTCACTTCGGTCACGCCGCCAGCCTGGTGTGCGTGGCCGACGTGCAGGCCGTGATCGACGAGGTGCTCGCGGGACGAGCCGCCTTCGGCGTGCTGCCCTTCGAGACGTCCAGCGACGGCGCCGTCACGGCGACCTTGAACGGACTGGCGAACTACGAGGTCAGCATCTGCGCCGAGCGTACGGTGGCGGCAGACTACCATCTGCTCTCGCAGACGGGAAACGTGTTCGACATCGAGAAGATCTACGGCCCCGCGGCCGGCCTGGCGGCGGCCGGGCGTTATCTGTTGACCACCTTCCCGCGCGCGACCTTGCTCGACGTGCCCTCGGTGCGCGTGGCCGCGGAGCTCGCGCTCACCGACCACGGCGCCGGAGCCTTGAGCATCGAGCCGGACGAGGAGGTCGGCCTGCGCCTCGTGGCCAAGAGCGTGCAGGACGAGCATGGACGTCACACGCGCTTCGCCATCGTGGGGCGCGAGTTGCCTTCGCGTACGGGGCGGGACCGCACGGTGGTCGCCATGGCCTTGGGTGACCGCCCCGGTGCGCTGCACGCCGTCCTCGCGCCCTTCGCGGATCGCAGCATCAACCTGACCCGGCTCGAGAGCCGGCCTGCGCGAGGCAGCGGCATCCGCTATCGCTTCTTCGTCGAGATGGACGGGCACATCACGGATCGTCCCCTCGTCACGGCACTCGACCGCGTGCGCGAACTCTGCCCGATGGTCAAAGTGCTCGGCAGCTACCCGCGTCCCGACTGAACCCGGGCCGCCGCGGAGAAGACATGAAAGACCTCGTCCCCCCCCATGTGGAGCGCATGATTCCCTATCGGCCGGGCAAGCCCGTCGAGGAGTTGGAGCGTGAGCTCGGGATCAAGAACGCGGTGAAGCTCGCGTCGAACGAGAACCCTCTGGGGCCGAGCCCCAAGGTCGTGGAAGCGCTCCGCTCGCTCGCGTCGCACACCAGCCGCTACCCCGACGGCGCGGCCTACGAGCTACGCCGCGCGGTGGCGGACCATCACGCGGTCGGTATGGACGAAGTCTGCCTGGGTAACGGCTCGAACGAGCTCATCGATCTCCTGCCCCGCACCTTCGTCGGCGCGGGCGAGCATGTGGTCTTCGGCAAGCCCTCCTTCGTCTGCTACTGGCTCGCCGCCACGGCCTCGGGCGCGGAGTTTACCGAGGTCCCGCTGCGCGATCACCTGCACTGGGACGTCGACGCGCTGCTCGCCGCCGTACGGCCCGAGACCAAGCTGCTCTTCCTGGCGAACCCCAACAACCCCACGGGCGCCTACATGGGCCGCGAGGATCTGTCGCGCCTGCTCACGGAGCTTCCGCCACAGGTCGTCGCGGTCGTCGACGAGGCCTACGTCGACTTCCCCGACGCCGAGGACTACGTCTCGGCGCTCGAGCTGCGACAGCTCCGGGAGCGCCTGATCGTGCTCCGGACCTTCTCCAAGGCGCACGGCCTGGCCGCGCTTCGGGTGGGATACGCCATCGGAGACGCCGCTCTGGTCGGCTACCTGCGGCGCATGCGCGCGCCCTTCAACGTCAACAGCTTCGGGCAGGTCGCGGCCCGGATCGCCCTCGAGGATCCCGAGCACGTCGCACAGTACGTGGCGATGAATCGCTCGGAGCGTCGACGCGTGACGAGCGCGCTCTCGGAGCTCGGCCTCACGGTCGCCCCGAGTCAGGCCAACTTCGTGCTGGTCGACTTCGCCAGGCCCGGCGCCGAGGTGTACGACGCGCTCTTGCACCAGGGCGTGATCGTGCGGCCCATGGCCCCGCCCATCGACACCTGGCAGCGCATCACCCTCGGCACGCCCCAGGAGAACGACCGCCTGTTGGCCGCCATCGCCGCGACCACCGCCACGTGAGCCGCTTCGTCATTCGCGGCGGACGCGCGCTCCGAGGGCGCCTGGAGGTCCCGGGCGACAAGTCCATCGGGCATCGGGCGCTGCTCTTCGCGGCCCTCGCGCGCGGCGACTCCCTGATCCGAGGCCTCTCGGCCGGCCTGGACAACCGGGCCACCGCCGACGTGCTGCGAGCCCTCGGCGTCTCCTTGGAAGAGACGGGGGAGGGCGTCCGCGTCTCCGGTGTTGGCCTCCACGGCCTGCGCATGGCGAAGGGAGCCCTCGACTGCGGCAACTCGGGCACGAGCATGCGTCTGTTGAGCGGACTGCTCGCCGGACAGCGCTTCGGCAGCCGCCTGGTGGGAGACCCTTCACTCAGCAGTCGGCCGATGATGCGCGTAGTCGGCCCCCTGCGGGCGCGCGGTGCGCTGATCGCGGGCGCCTCGGGCGCGAAGCTCGACGAGGTCTACGCGCCCATCTCCATCGCGCCCCTGGTCGAGGGCGAGAGCCTGCTGGGACTCGAGTACGACATGCCCGTGGCCAGCGCGCAGGTGAAGAGCGCGCTCCTGCTCTCGGGCCTCTACGCCGCCGGCCCCACGAGCCTGTCCGAACCCGTGGTCTCGCGCGATCACACCGAGCGCATGCTCGCCTACCTGGGCGCGCCCATTCGCGTGGCGGGCCCCATGGTGCAGCTCGATCCCGCGGGGCCGGGCGACGACGGGGCCGCCTGGAGTGGCGGGTGGGACGGCTTCGACTGGGAGGTGCCCGGGGATCTCTCGAGCGCTGCCTTCTCGCTGGCCGCCGCGTTGACCGTGCCCGGCAGCCGCGTCGAGATCGACCGCGTCGGCACCAACCCGACGCGCACGGGCCTGCTCGACGCGCTGCGCGACATGGGCGCGCGCATGACCACGCGCAGCCTCGGAGCCGCGGCCGGAGGGGAACCCTTCGCCTGCCTGGACGCCGAGTACGGCGCGCTCCGTGCCGGACGAGTCGGCGGCGAGCTCTTGGTGCGCATGATCGACGAGGTCCCCGTGCTCGCGGCGCTGGCCGCCCGAGCCGGCGGGAGCACGGACATTCGCGACGCCTCCGAGCTGCGCGTCAAGGAGAGCGACCGCCTGCGGGCCATGGCCGAGACCCTCGGCGCCTTCGGCGTGCCCGTGGAAGAGCTGCCCGATGGCCTCCGCATCGAAGGTGGCAGCGCGCTTCATCCCGCACGGGTGGACAGCCGCGGCGACCACCGCGTCGCCATGAGCGCCGCCGTGCTGGCCCTGGGCATTGAAGGAGAGAGCGTGATCGAGGACGTCGACTGCGTGCGCACCAGCTACCCGAGCTTTGCCGAGACCCTGCGTGCGCTCGGCGCCGATCTCTCCGAGGTCGAAGCATGAGCCAGACGCACGGGCGAGGTGGGCGCGAGCAGCCCGTGGTGGCCATCGATGGACCGGCCGGGGCGGGCAAGAGCACGGCCGCGCGACGACTCGCCGAGCACCTCGGCTTCGTGCTGGTGGACACGGGCGCGCTCTACCGAGGCGTGGCGCTGTCGGCGCAAGAGGCGGGCGTCGACTGGGACGATGGGGTCGCGCTGGGACGTTTGGCCGAGAGCCTCGACTTCGCCTTCCACATCGCCGAGGACGGAACGCCCAGCCTGCGCATCGCCGGCGTCGACCGCGAGGCCGACATCCGCAGCCCCGCCATCGCACGCGGCGCCAGCGACGTCAGCCGTCACCCCGAGGTCCGTGCCGCGCTGCTCGGACTGCAGCGCCGGCTCGGCGCGGAGGGTGGGGTCGTGCTCGAGGGGCGCGACATCGGCACCGTGGTCTTCCCCGACGCGGACGTGAAGGTCTTCCTCACCGCCTCCAGCCAGGAGCGCGCCCGAAGACGCGTCAACGACCTGATTTCTCGGGGTCAGCACCCGGTCTTTGCCGCCATCCTCGAAGGAATCGAGGCTCGCGACGCCCAGGACATGTCGCGCGAGGCGGCGCCCCTGAAGCCCGCCCTGGACGCCATCCTGCTCGAGACCGACCACATGTCCCTGGACCAGGTGGTGGAGCGCCTGGCCGAGATCGTGCGCAATTCGTCCGGTGCGTAGCGCCTTCCGGGGCCTCCCGTCCGGTTGACATGGCTCGGCACGACTGCTAGCTCAGCCCCCTTCGAGCCCGAATTGTCGGGATTGGAGCCCATTTTTTGTGCATCCCTCCAGCCGTGCGTCGCGACTTCGCGTGCCGTACGCCAAAGCAATATTAATGACCGAAACCATTTCTACAGAGACCAATCCCGAGGCGCCTGAGCGCGCGCCCCAGGAGACCTTCGCATCGCTCTTCGAGGCATCCGCCACCCGCACCGATCAGCTCCGTGAGGGCGACATCGTCGCCGGAACCGTGCTCAAGGTGGGCAAGGATTCCGTCGTGGTCGACATCGGCTACAAGTCCGAAGGCGTGATCCCGCTCCACGAGTTCATGGTCGGAGCCGGCCAAGTCGGCGTCAGCGCTGGCGATCAAGTCGACGTCCTCGTCGAGTCCAAGGAGAACGAGCACGGTCTCGTCATGCTCTCCAAGGAGAAGGCGGACAAGCTCAAGGTCTGGGACGAGATCAGCGACGCGTGCGAGCGCGACGAGCTCATCCAGGGCACCATCGCCCAGCGCGTGAAGGGCGGCCTCGCGGTCACCATCAGCGGCGGCGTCAAAGCATTCCTGCCCGGATCCCAGGTCGATCTGCGCCCCGTGCGCAACCTCGACAAGCTGCTCGGGCTGACCTTCGACTTCAAGGTCATCAAGTTCAACAAGAAGCGCGGAAACATCGTGCTCTCGCGTCGCGTCCTGCTCGAGAAGGAGCGCGACTCGCTCAAGGCCAAGACGCTGGAGAACCTCGCCGAGGACCAGATCGTCCAAGGCGTGATCAAGAACATCACCGAGTACGGCGCCTTCGTCGACCTCGGCGGCATCGACGGTCTGCTTCACATCACGGACATGAGCTGGGGTCGGGTCAACCACCCCTCCGAGCTCTTCAACGTCGGTGACGAGCTCACGGTCAAGGTGCTCAAGTACAACGCCGACACCGAGCGCGTCTCCCTGGGTCTCAAGCAGACCATGGAAGACCCGTGGAACACGGCGGTCGAGAAGTACGCGCCCAACACGAAGCACCACGGCAAGGTCGTGTCGCTCACGGACTACGGCGCCTTCGTGCAGCTCGAGCAGGGCATCGAGGGCCTGATCCACGTCAGCGAGATGTCTTGGACCAAGCCCAAGCATCCCTCGAAGATCCTCGAACTCGGTCAGGAGACCGATTGCATCGTCATCGACCTCGACCTGCAGAACAAGCGCATCAGCCTTGGTCTCAAGCAGCTCGAGCCCGATCCTTGGTCTGTCTTCATCGAGAAGTACAACCCCGGCGACGTCATCCGCGGCAAGGTTCGCTCCATCACCGACTACGGCGTCTTCGTCGGCATCGAGGATGGCGTGGACGGCATGGTCCACAAGTCCGACATCAGCTGGACTCAGCGCGTCAACAACCCCGCGGATCTCTACCGCAAGGGCGATGAGGTCGAGGCCATCATCCTGTCGGTCAACGAGGACGACAAGAAGGTCAGCCTCGGCATCAAGCAGCTGTACGAAGATCCCTGGAACTTCATCCCGCAGCGCTATCCCGAGGGCACGATGCTCGAGGTTCGCATCATCGCCGTCGACGAGTTCGGCGCGGCCTGCGAGCTGGAGCGTGGCGTCGAGGGTGTGGTGCCCCGCGCAGAGATCTCGGCCAACCTGGTCGACGACCCGACTCAGATCGTCAAGCTCGGCCAGATCCTGAAGGCCCAGATCATCCGCCTCGACCACGAGGAGCGCACCGTGATGTGCTCGCTCCGCAACGTCGAGAACGCAGAGATCGACGAGAAGATGAAGTACGTCGAGGCTCAGGGTGGTGTGGCTTCGCCGCGGGCCGCGAGCCGTCCCCAGGCGACGCTTGGTGACGTGCTCAAGGCCAAGCTCGGTGGCTTGACCGCAGCCGCGGCGCCGGCCGAGGCCGACGACGAAGAAGAAGAAGACGACGAGGCGTGAGCCTCGGACATCCCCGATGTGGGATGCGTGAAGAAGGGCCGAGCAGTCACATGCTCGGCCCTTTTTTCGTGGCGGGTGCCCAGGCGCCCGAGAGGCGCTACAGCTGTGGTGAGTTGGCGCATGAAGTGTGTGTTCGGTTCATGCACAAACGCTGCTAGCCTGCTGCGATTGTCGACCGGCGGCATCCGGAGGTTCCCATGATTCGACCCGCACTCATCCCCCTCGCGCTCGGCCTCTTGCTCACCACGGCCTGTGGGGGCGGCAACCGAAATCCAGGGCGAGACGGGGGCGCGGACATCGACGCGACCATCCATGGGCGCTGCGAGAACACGACCGACACCGATGGCGATGGCCTGTATGACGACTACGAGACCCACGTGGACTCCGACGGGGACGGCCTGCCCAACTCGCGCGATCTGGACTCGGACAACGACGGCCTGAGCGACGCCACCGAGAGCGGAATGCTCGGCGGCTGCGAGGCGCGAAACACGGACGGCGACTCGTACCCCGACTACCTCGACAACGACTCGGACAACGACGGACTCAGCGATCGCGAGGAGACCGAGACCTACTTCACGGATCCGCTGAGCGACGACAGCGACGGAGATGGGTTCTCGGACACGGCGGAGGTCGCGACGGGGCACGACCCCCTCGATCCGTCGGACGTCATTCCCCCCGAGGACTTCTTCGTGATCCTGCCCTTCGGCGATCCCGCGGTGGATCGCACGCTCACCTTCGGCACCACGCTGCGCAAGGCCGACGTCTTCTTCATGATGGACCGAACGGGCTCCATGTCGGGCGAAGCCTCCAACTTGAAGTCCGGCCTCTCGGGCTTGGTGACCACGATTCAGGCGACCATCCCAGACGTGGGCGTGGGCGCGGGCGGCTTCGCCGGCTTCGGCGGCCTCGCGTGCACGACCATGTTCGGCATCCCCGTTTGCCAGGACGGACCGGACGGAGATCTTCCCTTCACCCTCCAGGGTGTCATCGCGACCAATCCGACGGAGATGCAGGCGTCCGTGAACGCCCTCCAGGCGGACATGGGTGGCGCCACCTGGGCCTCGAGCACCGAGGCGCTCTACCAGGCGGCCACGGGCGCGGGCATGGGTCATTGGGTCGCGCCCCAGACCTGCCCGACCTACCCCGACGAAGAGGGCCATCGCTTTGGCTATCCCTGCTTCCGTCCGGGCGCTCTGCCGATCATCATCCCGCTCACGGACACCTCGAGTCACAACGGCCCGCTGACCTCGTCGAGCCAGGACTACAACCCCTCGGACTTCCCCGCGGGCGAGCACCCCCACACGTTGGCGGAGACTCGCGCGGCCCTGCTCGGCATCGGCGCGCGCGTCTTCGGCGTGATCAGCGGCCAGGAGGTCGACTCTCCAAGTGCCGCGGCGCAGGCCCAGGATTGGGCCACGTCCACGGGCACGGTGGACGCCTCGGGCGCGCCCATCTTCTTCATGATCTCGAGCGACGGAACCGGCCTCACGGACCGCGTGGCCGAGGCCATCCAGCGCCTCGCGACCGAGACGCCCCAGGACATCACCACGCGCACGCAGGATGGCGACGATGTCCCCGTCCAGACACCGCCCGTGGACGCGACGCTCTTCATCAAGGCCATCACCCCCCTCTCGGCCTTCAACGGCGTCGTCGAGCTCACGCCGGCCGAGCTCCGGCGCGACGACGTGGCCTTCTACGGCGTCACCCCCGGCACGACGGTGGAGTTCACCGTCCGCTTCCAGAACGACTTCCAGGCGCCGCAGGCGTCGGCGCAGGTCTTCCTGGCCAAGATCGTCGTGGTCGGCAACGGCGTCGCCGACCTCGATGCGCACGACGTCATCATCATCGTCCCCGCGGGCAACGGCCTCCTGATCTAGAGCGCGATGCAGATTGTCTGCGAGGCGCTCCAGTTCCGCTGTCCCCGAAGGCGACCGACGTCCGACGTGAGCTGCACGACGTGAGCTGCACGACGGGCGCACCACGGCGCGGCTCTTCGATGACGTGCGGTCCTCTCGCCCCGATGGACGAACGAGGCGTGGAACGCTCAGCGCGGACGAGGACCGAAGCCCGCGATCAGCGAAG
Organism: Myxococcales bacterium; assembly: GCA_009992505.1. Classification (GTDB taxonomy): domain Bacteria; phylum Myxococcota_A; class Polyangia; order Polyangiales; family Houyiibacteriaceae; genus JAADHO01. The sequence continues at coordinate 19,138 of JAACVI010000226.1, read as the reverse complement.
CTGAACGACCACGCAGGTGATGTTGTCGCGCCCGCCGCGATCGTTCGCCAGCTGGATGAAGCGCTCGACGGAGAGCCTCGGGCCCAGGGCCACGATGCCGGGGATCTCATGATCGGGCACGTAGCCGTGTAGCCCGTCCGAGCACAGCATGAAGGCGTCGTTGGGCTGCACGTCGACGAAGCGCGTGTCCACTTGCACGTACTCGCGGCTGCCCACGGCGCGCGTGATCACGTTCTTGTGCGGCGAGAGCAGCGCTTCTTCGGGCGTGATGATGCCCTGCTTCAGCTGCCACGCCACGAGCGTGTGATCCTCGGTCAGCGGACGGGCCTGCCCCTGACGGATGAGGTAGATGCGGCTGTCGCCCACCTGCGCCGTGATGCCGTAGGGACCGGCGAGGGCGAGCGCCGACACGGTCGTGCCCATGCCCTGTTGTTCGGGCTCGTGCTGGGCGATGCCGAAGACCTGGTAGGTGGCGTTCTGCACCGCCGCCTCGAGCACGCGATGCGCCTGACGCACCACCTCTTCGTTGATGGCCCCTTGGGACAGGCGTTCGAGCTTCGCGCGTTCGCGAATGACCATGCTGTGCACGGCATCGACGGCTTCACTGCTCGCGACCTCGCCGGCCGCGTGCCCGCCCATTCCGTCGGCGACGACGTAGAGAGCGAGGGCGTCGTCCACAAGGAACGCGTCTTCGTTCAGCTTTCGCCGTTGGCCGACGTCCGTTAGCCCCGCACTCTCGATCTGCACATCGCCTCGTGGGCCGCCTCGGGCCGGGGGAAGCCTATGCTGGCGCGCCTGCGGCAGCAAGCGAGGGATTGGCTCTTCTCAATCCCCTGTCGAGAGCGCGCGGGGCAGGGCGCAGGCCGCTCCCGGCGCGAGGGTGCCTTGTCGACACCCTGATCCGCGCTCGAACACCGAAGCGCCGAGTTGCTCCCTGGGTCGTGCTGCTATGCTGCCGCCCGATGTCTTCCGAGAGTTCTCTGGTTGCCGGACCCATGCACTCCGAAACCGTCCCACGTGACCGCGCACAAGCGCTGCGCCGCCTCGGCCAAGGGTCGACCGACCCCGGGTCGCAGCCCACGCGCGCGGCACTCGTGGCCGCCCTCGAAGCGTGGCCAACCGACCTCGAGATCGTCACCCAGGCGACGCATGCGCTGATCCAGATGGCGGCGCGTCGTCCGCGCGACGAGCCTGCGCTTCAGGCCGGTCCCGCGGAGCTCGTCCTCGGGGCGCTGGCGCGCCTCGAAGAGTCCTGGGATGGCGCGGCGCCGTGGCCCGTGGAGCTCGTGACGCGTCGCGCCTGCGCTCTGGCGCGTGTGGCCGTCGATCGCGACGCGGACGCCCAGCAGGCCTTCGAGCGAGCACGGGCGGCGGCGCCCGCGGACGCGGAGCTGGCCATCGAGCACGCCCGCTTCCACGCCTGGCGAGGTCGCTTCGAGCCGGCGCTCGAGGCCGCGCGGGACGCGGCAGCCCTCGCGCCGGAGTCACGCCAGGCCCAATCCCTGCGCGCCACCTATGCGACCGCTTTGGGGCGCGGAGCGGAGGCCGTCGAGGCCTGGCTCGCCCTCGGACTCCCTGCCCACGTGCGCGCAGGGAGCGGGATGCCCGAAGTCGAGGGCCTGCCCGCGGCGCGCGTGCGCGTGCCCGCCCGCGGGGGAGCGCCCCTGGGCCTCAGCCACCTGCCGGAGAACGCGGCCGCCTTCGAGCTGCTCTCGGTCGCGCCGCTCTCGCCGGCGCACGGCGTCATCCAGAGCGCGAGCTTGCTCGACGCGGTGGTCGACTACGGCGACGTGGTGCTCTGGGAGCCCGTGCCCGTCGCCGTCACGCAGGCGGAAGGACAGGGCGTGCCCTGCTTCCCGCTGCTCGAGGTGCTGCGTCGCGGCGACGAGCTGCGCCTGCGGATCCTGATCTTGTCACCCGCGGACGACGGGGATGTCGAGGCGCGCATCCATCGCGCGTTGGCCGACTCGGCGCGGCTGGCGATCCACATGCGCCGCAGCTCCGGCCGTCAGCAGCTCCTGCTGGGCAAGCTGCTCGTGCCCGCGGGCGCGGCAGGGTCCGGGCTGATCGACGCGCTCACGACCCTGGGCAGCACGGAGAGCCTCGCCATCAGTTGTCCCGGTCTGTACGAACGCTTCGCCGACTCGGCGCGCGCGGGCAAGGAGCACAAGGCCTGGCTCGCTCTCGAGCGCCGCGCCGAACGCCACGGCTTGCTGCCACGAGTCGAGGCCGAGGAGTCGAAGCCTTGAGCGCGCTGCCCAGCCAACAGCACGCCCACGAAGGGCTTCCGGCGCTCGACGAGCGCACCCTTCAGTGGCGTCGCGAGGGCGCCTTCTTGGTCTTCGCGGGCCTGTTCCTGGGCACGCTCGCCATGCTCAACATCCTGGGCGTGACGCGCTTCCTGGATCTGTCCTTCACGCTGCCGTTCACGAACATCCACGTGCCGATGCCGCTGGCCGTGGGCGTGTTGCCCTATCCGATGACCTTCCTTTGTACCGACTTCATCAGCGAGCTCTACGGCCATCGTCGGGCCAACGCGGTCGTATGGATGGGCTTGGTGCTCAACGTCTGGGTGATGGCGATCCTCTGGCTCGGCGGCGCGCTGCCGGGCTTCGAGGCCCCCGATGCGCAAGGGCAGGGCGTCTTCTTCGAGGTCAGGCGTCTCGCCTTCGGTGCCGTGACCGCGTCCATGCTGGCGTATCTGGCCGCCCAATTCGTCGACGTGCAGCTCTTCCATTTCTGGAAGCGAGTCACCCAAGGCCGCCACCTGTGGCTGCGCAACAACGGCTCCACCATGGTGTCGCAGCTCGTCGACACCGTCGCCGTGATCCTGGTGACCCACTTCTACGCGCACGCCTTGCCCATCCACGCAGGTGAGGCCATCTGGCCGCAGCTCTTCTCGTTCATGTTGGCCGGTTATGCCTTCAAGCTGGTCGCTGCTGCCCTCGACACGGGACCCTTCTACCTTGGCGTGTCGGTGCTCTCGCGCTATCTTCGCCTCGATCCCGCCCGGGCCGTCGACTAGCGGATGGACCGGCGCAACGGAGGCAGTATGTCCAGAAGTCGAACGTTTTCGGCGGTGGTCCTCGGGACCCTCGCGCTCACCCTGACTCTGGCGGTTCCCGCGCGCGCCACGGTGATGGTGGAGGTCTCCCTCGAGGACATGACACGCGGAGCCGACGCCATCGTACGGGGAACGGTCACCCGTACGGGTGTGCGTGTGCAGGTCGGCGAAGGTCATGCGGAGCCCTACTCGGTGACCGAGATCGCCGTGAGCGAGTGGCTCTCCGGCCACGGCAACGACCACCTGACCGTGCGCGAGCGCGGGGGCGAGTGGCAGGGCGGAGGGGTCTGGATCGACGGTACGCCGCACTATTGCGCGGGCGAAGAGGTCGTCCTCTTCCTCGAGCGCAACCCGAACGGCCGCGACTTCCGCACCTACGCCATGGCGCAGGGCAAGTTCGAAGTCCTGCGAGGCGTGCCGGGGACCCCCGGTCAGGTCCGCCGAGACCTCGAGGGCGTGGCCTTCGCCCACTGGGAAGGCAATGGCATGGAGCTTCGCGACACGGGTGGGGAGCCAGCGATGGACCTCGACGCGTTCCTGGCGCGGGTCCGCGCCATACTCCAGACCTACGGCGACGCAGTCGGCACGGACACCCTTGGAGGTGGCCGATGAGGCCCAACAAGCTGTTGGTGGCGCTGGCGCTGAGCGCCTGCGTGCTCGTCCCGACCCTGGTGAAGCCGGCCCCCGCGCGTGCGTGGGTGTGCTTGTCCAGCAGCTGCCCCAAATGGTGCGGCGCCGTGCCCTACGGTCTGGCACGCGCCAGCGACGATCTGGGCGCCGCGACCAGCCAGACCGAAGTGCGCCGCGCCATGAACGACTGGACCATGGTCTCGTGCACGAACTTGACCAACAACTACACGGGGCGCTCGAGCGCGACCGCGAGCATCGACGCTTCGGACGGGCAATCCGTCATCGGCTGGGATGAGAGCAGCTGGTCCCAGCCCGCCCAGGCCATCGGCGTGACGGGTCCGCGTTGGGGAGGCAGCGGCTGCTTCGTCGAAGCGGACATGCAGCTGAATGGCGTCAACTTCCGCTGGACCACCGCCTCGGGGAGCGGCAGCAACGTCAACGCCTACTCCATCATTCTCCATGAGGGCGGCCACTACTACGGCCTCGGTCATTCGAGCGACCGCAACGCATCCATGTACTTCGCCTACAGCGGCGGCGTGGTGCCCCTGGGCTCGGATGATGAGACCGGCATCTGTACACTCTATCCGGGCAGCGGCGCTCCCGCGACTTGTGCCACGACGGGTTGCCCTGCCGGGCAGGAGTGCGTCAGCGGCAGCTGCCGCGCGACGACCGGAGACGGAACCGTCTGCGCCTCTTGCAGCAGCAGCGCCGACTGCGGCGGCGCAAGCGACTACTGCCTCGGCTATCCCGACGGCGGCGGCTACTGCGGGAAGGCGTGCAGCTCGAGCGCCGACTGTGCGGGCTCCGATCAGTGCGTGGACGTGGGTGGCATCGGGCAGTGCGTACGCGTCATCGGCGGCGCGCTGAACTGCAGCGGAGGCACGACGCCCGGCGGCTGCACGCGCGACTCGGACTGCACCAGCAGTCAGATCTGCAACGCCGGCTCATGCGTGGCCCGCCCGAGCACCGGCGCGGCCATTGGTGAGCCCTGCAGCGGGAACTCTGATTGCAGCACGCTCCTCTGCGCCACCCTCAGCACCGGCGGCGTGTGCTCGCAAAGCTGCGACGGGCTCGACACGAGCTCGTGCCCTTCGGGCTTCTACTGCGACGTGCAGGCAGCGGGCGTGTGTGGCACTGGCTTGTGCCGCGCGGGCGGCCCCGGCTCGACGCCGATCGGCGGAACCTGCAGCGCGAATACGGACTGCCAGACGGCCATGTGCGCGGGCGGCGTGTGTGCCTCGCCTTGCATCTTTGGTGGGGCGGTTGGCTGCCCCGCTGGGTTCTTGTGTCAGCGGGGCGTGACCGCGGGCTGCGACGCCTGCAGGGTGGCGGCTCCCATCGGCGCGGCCTGCTCCATCAACGACGACTGCGCCTCGCGCAAATGTGCGAGCCAGGGCGACACCAACTTCTGCACCGACGTCTGTGGGTCCACGGTAGACTGTCCGTCGGGCTTCGACTGCACCTCCATCGGTGACTTCTCGGTCTGTGCACCGAGGCCGGGCACGACCCCGGTCATCCCGCCCGGCACGGTGGGCGCGCCTTGCGCCTCGGTCGGCGAGTGCGATTCGGGGCTGTGTACGGCGGCGGGCTATTGCACCGCGACCTGCATGGACGCGAGCGGCTGCCCGACGGGCTACGACTGCGCGCCCACGGCGGACGGCGCGACCCACGTCTGCGCAGCCGGCGACATGACCTCGCCGCGGAGCTCGGGCGGCTGTGGTTGCAGTGTCCCGTCCTCGGGTCGGCACGGCGCTCCGGCAGCGATGTTGGGCCTCCTGCTCGGCTTCGCACTCTACCGGCGCAGGCGCCGAGCGGGCGCGCCGGCGCGTTGACACCCGAGCAACCCGGCACTTCTAGCCCTGGGATCCTCCACTATCTCGCGCCCTACCGGCGCGCGACCATGGGAGGCGTCGGCCTCTTGCTCGCCACCAATGCGGCGGACAAGGCCATCCCCTGGTTCCTGGCCCACGCCATCGACGCCTTGCGCCATCGGCAGGGCGAGGCGGTGATGCACGCAGCGCTTGTCGTGCTGGCGCTGGCCGCCATCATGTGGTTCGTGCGCACGCTCTCGCGCATCGTCTTGCTGAACGTCGGCCGCGACGTCGAGTACGACCTGCGCAAGGAGCTGCTGGCCAAGGTGCACAGCCTCGGATCCTCCTTCACGCAGCAGATGGCGACGGGCGAGATCATGAGCCGGGCGACCAACGACCTGGCACAAGTCAGGCTGCTCTCGGGATTCGGGCTGATGAACAGCGCGAACTCCCTGGTGGCCTACGTCAGCGCACTCTCGTTGATGTTCACGCTCAGCCCGAAGCTCACGCTCTACGCCCTCGTGCCCTATCCCTTCTTCGCGCTGGTGACGCGCTCCTTCGCCAAGCGCCTCTATCTGCGCAGTCAGGGCGCGCAGGAGGCGCTTGGAAACCTGGCAGATCGCGCCCAAGAGAACGTCGCCGCCGTGCGCGTGGTGCGCAGCCTCGGGCTCGAGGAGCACGAGGAGCGCCGCTTCGAGGAGGCCAACCAGCAGGCCATCGTGGCCAACATGAAGCTGACCATCATCCGCGGCGCCATGTGGCCCGTGCTGATGTTGCTGGGCTCGACGGGCACGCTCGTGGTGGTCTGGTTCGGCGGTCAGATGGTGCTCGCGCACGAGCTCAGCGTGGGTGAGCTCGCGGCGTTCCTGGCCTACCTGGGTCAACTTCTCTGGCCGACCATGGCCCTCGGCTTCCTGCTCAGCGTCGTGCAACGCGGTCGCGCCTCCTACGCGCGCGTGCGTGAGATCCTCGACGCCGAGGAGAGCATCGTGGAGCCCGCCGACGCCCGCGAATGCAGCGGGGAGGGCGCGCTCTCCTTGCGAGGCTTGAGCTTCTCCTACGGTGACCGCGACGTGCTCACAGACATCGACGTCGAGGTGCCTGCGGGAGCCTCCCTGGCCATCGTGGGACGCGTCGGCTCGGGCAAGAGCACGCTGGCCGCGCTGATGCCGAGGCTCCTGCCGGTGCCGGACGATTCGATCTTCGTGGATGGCATCGACGTGAATCAGCTGCGCCTTCGCAGCCTGAGAAGGGAGGTCGCCTACGCGGCGCAGGATCCCTTCCTGTTCTCGACCACGGTCTACGGCAACATCGCCTTCGCCCTCGACGAACCCTACGGCGAGGGAGCCCGGGAGCGCGTGCGCGCCGCCGCAGAGGAGGCGTCCATCCTCGAGGAGGTGGACGGCTTGCCCAACGGCTTCGACACCCTGGTGGGCGAGCGCGGCGTGCAGCTCTCGGGCGGGCAGAAGCAACGCGTGGCGCTGGCGCGGGCGCTGCTCAACGCCCCAGCCGTGCTCGTGCTCGACGATCCCATGAGCGCCGTCGATGCGCGCACGGAGGCCAAGATCCTCGAGGCCATCGACAGGGTGGCGCGGGGACGCACGCTGGTGCTGATCACCCATCGCGTGGTCGCGGCCGCGCGCGCGGAGCAGGTGCTGGTGCTCGACGCAGGTCGCGTCGTGGAGCGCGGAACGCCCGACGCGCTGTTGGCGGCCAACGGCCTGTACGCGGCCATGGCCAAGCAGCAGGCGCTGCGGGCCGAGCTCGAGGAGATCACTCCATGACGGGCGCGGCCCAGCTCGCCGCCGACGCACGGGCCGCCAAGGCGCGCCTGCGACTCGTGGACCCGTCGCTGCGCGAAGAGGTGGAGGCGAGCTACGACGCGGTCTTGCTCAAGCGCCTGGTGCCCTACCTCAAGCCCCACGCCACGCTGCTCATCATCTCGCTCTTGCTGATGCCTGTCGCGGCCGCCCTCGGCCTGGCCCAGCCCTACCTGGTCAAGCGCGCCATCGACGCCATGATCGTGACGCAGGACGCCCACGCGCTGCTGGTCGTCGTGATGCTCTTCGGTGGCGCCTTGGTGCTCGAGTTCGCCACGCGCTTCGCGCTCATCTACTGGATGCAGCTCGCCGGCCAGCGCGCCACGGCCGAGCTGCGACGCGCCGTCTTCAGGCGCATTCAGCGGCTGCCCATCGCCTTCTTCGATCGTACGCCCGTGGGCCGCGTGGTCACGCGCGTGACCAACGACATCGACAGCCTGACGGAGCTCTTCAGCTCCGGCGCCGTGACCGCCGTCGGCGACGTGATCACCTTGGTCGCCATCGTCGCCTTCATGTTGGTGCTCGACTGGCGCCTGACGCTGGCCACGCTGGTCTCCTTGCCGCCCCTGGCCATCGCGGTCTGGATCTTCCGCGGCTACGCCCGCGACGCGTTCCGCGAGATCCGGCGCCGGGTCGCCGAGCTGAACGCCTACATGGCGGAGCAGGTGGGGGGCGTCGACGTGGTCAGCGCCTACGGTCGTGAACTCGACTGCCAGCGCGAGTACGACGGCATCAACGACGGCCACCGCCTGGCCCAGCGACAGTCCATTCGCTTCGACGCGCTGCTCTCCGCCGTGGTCGAGGCCGTCAGCGTCGCCACGGTCGCCATCGTGCTCTGGTATGCCGGCACGCGCGTCGGGCTGCTCTCGGGTCCCGAAGCGGCCGCCTACGTCGGCACCGTGGTCGCGTTCTACGAGTACATCAGTCGCTTCTTCATCCCGATTCGCGACTTGGCGACCAAGTTCACCATCATTCAACAGTCCTTGGCCTCCGCCGAGCGCATCTTCGGACTGCTCGACGAGCCGGGCCGGGACGCGCCTGGCGCGCCCGCCCATGACGCAGCCGCTTCGGAGCACGACGATGCCGCGTCGAACGTGATGGTGAAGTTCCGCGATGTGAGCTTCGGCTACGTGGCGGGCTCCGAGGTCTTGCACGACCTCAGCTTCGAGATTCGCCGGGGCGAGACGCTGGCCATCGTGGGCGCGACCGGCTCGGGCAAGACCACGACCCTCTCGCTCCTGCTGCGGCTGTACGAGCTCACGAAGGGTCAGATCCTCGTCGGGGGACGCGACGCCCGCAGCATGTCGCGGGAGCAGCTCAGAGCGCGCTTCGCGGTCGTGCCGCAGGACGTCTTCCTCTTCTCCGGTACCGTGCTCGCGAACGTCGCCCTCGGGGATCCGGAGCCTGACGCCGAGCGGGCGCGGGCGGCGCTCGAGCGGGTGCAGGCGCTCGAACTCTTCGAGGCCCGGGGTGGCCTGGAGGCCCGGGTCGAGGAGCGCGGGGTGAACTTCAGCGCGGGCGAGCGGCAGCTCCTGGCCTTCGCGCGGGCGCTCTACGTCGATCGGGACGTGCTCCTGCTCGACGAGGCCACGGCGAACGTGGACAGCGAGACGGAGGCTCGCCTGGAGCGCGCGGGCCGCAACGTGCTGGAGGGACGGACCGCGCTGGTGATCGCCCATCGCCTCTCCACCATCCGCGGCGCCGACCGAATTCTCGTGCTCCACCACGGCCGATTGGTGGAGCAAGGGACCCATGACGAGCTAGTGGCTGCGGACGGAGTCTACGCTCGGCTCTATCGGCTGCAGATGGCCGAAACGGCCAAGACATGAGCGGCCCTGGCGGCGGCTTCCGGGCGAAAAAGCGATTGTCCGTGGGGGCATGGGCCAGATCGTGTACCATCAACGTACAACTGGGGGCCGCCCCCGACGTCCAGGCCGATGGCTGAACACGCTCCTCTTGTCTACGGAAAGTACCAACTGCTCGAGCTCCTGGCTCGCGGCGGCATGGCCGAGGTGTTCAAGGCCAAGAGTCATGGCGTAGAGGGCTTCGAGAAGGTCCTGGTCATCAAGCGGATCCTGGCGGACCTGGGCAAGAACCCCGAGTTCGTCGAGATGTTCATCAACGAGGCGAAGATCGCCGTCACGCTCTCGCACGCGAACATCGTGCAGGTCTTCGACCTCGGGCGTGCCGACGAGACCTACTTCATCGCAATGGAGTTCGTGGCGGGCTCGGACCTCGCGACCGCCCTCCGGCGCAGTCGGAAGTACGCCAAGCCCCTGGCTCAAGACCTCTCCGCCTACATCGTGAGCGAAGTAGCCAAGGGCCTGGACTACGCCCATCGGCGCCGCGACGCGCAGATGGAGCCGCTGCACATCGTCCACCGTGATGTGTCGCCCCAGAACGTGCTCTTGAGCTGGGAGGGCGAGGTCAAGCTCACGGATTTCGGCATCGCCAAGGCGCGCACGACCGTCGAGTCCGGCACGGAGGCGGGCGTGCTGAAGGGCAAGTACGCCTACATGTCCCCCGAGCAGGCTCGCGGGGAGGATGTGGACGGGCGCACCGACATCTTCGCCCTCGGCACCGTGCTCTACGAGTCCATCGCCGGCGAGAACCCCTTCGATCGCGGTTCCACCTACGAGACGCTGCGGGCGGTGCGCGATGGACGCACACCCACGCTCGCCCAGCGCCGCTGGCCCGCGGGGCAGGGTGTCAGCCCCGAGCTCTCGGCCATCGTGGCCCGCGCCATGGCCTCGGATCGCTCCGAGCGGTACGAGAACGCAGGCCGCCTGTACGAGGAGCTGATCCAGTTCCTCTATGCCAGCGGCCGGCGCATCGGCGCGCGCGACTTGTCGTCGTATCTCGATGATCTCCGCATGGCCGGTGAACGGGGACGGGGCTCGACGGACGAACGCCGTCTGCGCGCGGCCTTCGGCAACGAGCCCGCGGTCGTGCATCAAGACGGTGACGCGACGCCCACGGAGATCCCGCGCCCGCGTGGCGCATCGACCCCTGGCGTCAGCGGCGCGGCGCGCCCGATCACGACCGGCGCGGGTCGTCCGGGGACGGGCGTGGGGCGCCCCCAATCCGAGGCCCGGGATGTCACGGCGCTGGTGCTCTCGATGGCACCCGACGACCCCCTGCCCAACGGACGAATTCGCCAGCTCATCCAGCGCGCTGGCGGCCTGGTGACGGACCAGAGCGTCGGCGAGAGCACCTCGATCTCCGGCCGCACCTTCGTGGCGGTGTTCGGGGCGCGCGAACCCGACGGGCGAGACCCGGAGGCTGCCGCCAAGGCGGCCCTGGCGCTCTTGACCGCAGCCCATCGCTCGACCGAGGGCGCGCACCAATCGTCGACCTCGATCGGCCTGCATTCGGGCAGAGTGCTGGTGGACATCGCCGGCGAGCTGCTGCGTGACGAGCACTACCTCAAGCTGCTCGAAGAGACGCGAGCCGTCACACGACGCGCCCCCGAGGGTGTGCTCCTGGCAGACCCTGCCGCGGCGCGCGGTCTGAGACGTCTGTTCGAGCTGGAGGCCGCGCCGGGCGGCGAGGACGTCCTGGTGCGAGGAGAGCTCGACGCCGAAGAGGCGCTCGGCCGCTTCGTCGGACGCCAGACGGAGCTGCGACGCATCGGCGAGGTCCTCGCCTTCGCGAATAAGGGACGCATGCGCGTGCTCTCCCTCATGGGTGAGGCGGGCAGCGGCAAGTCGCGCGCGCTCAAGGAGACGCGGCGGAGACTGCGTCTCGGCGGCCATGACGTCGGCATGTACATCGCGCAGGTCTCGCGCCAGGCGCGCGATGTGCCGCTGTCGGGCTTCCAGGAGATGCTGCGCGTGGTCCTGGGCGTCGACGAGCTCGACGGAGACGCCGTGGTCCGGGCCAAGGCGGCGCGCCTACGCGAGCTAGGCCTGCCTCGACCCGAGGTGCTGGCGGTCGAGAGCTTGCTGGGCCTGCGACCGGAGGAGGGCGAGGACGTGCCGGCCGTGCTGCCGATGCAGGCCGCCATCGCGCACATCGCCACGCGCCTGGCCCAGGACCGCCTGACGGTCTTCGCCTTCGACGGCACCGAATCCATGGACGAAGAGAGCATGGCCATGCTCTATCGGCTCGCGACCCGCGCGGAGGGTGCGCGACTGGTCATCTTGTTGGCGCAGCGTCCTGGCCACGTCCACGCCTTCCAGGATCTGCCCATCTTCGAAGAGGTCGACCTCGCGCCCTTCGACGACGAGGACGTCGCGCGTCTGACGGCCATCCGTCTGGGCGTCGAGGAAGTGCCCATGGAGCTCTTGCGCGAAGTCGTGGGCAAGAGCGGCGGAAACCCCCTGTACGTCGAAGAGTATCTCCGCGCCCTGGAAGAGGCGGGCGCCGTGGACGTGAGTTCGCAAGGCAAGGTCGCCTTCCATCCCGAGGTCGCTGCCGTGGAGGTGCCAAAGACGCTGATGGGCATCGTCGCGGCCCGGCTGTCGCGCATCGGCGGCCTCGAGCGTCATCTGCTCCGGATCGCCGCCATCCTGGGCGAGGGCTTCTCGTCGGCCTTGCTGGCGCGCATCGCGGACGAGGACCCCGCAACGGTCGAGGACGCACTACGCAGCCTGGCCGAGCAAGGCGTCGTGCTGAGGCGACCGGGCGGCGACTACCAGTTCACGCACGACATGGTGCAGCGCGTGCTCGTGGACGGCCTGCCCATCGAGTCCCGAAGGGAGCTGCATCTGGCGGCGGCGACCGGACTCGAGGCGTTGTATCCGGGACGCGTGGACGAGCTCGCGGAGCGCTTGGCGGCGCATTATCGCGAAGCCGGAGAGCGCGCCCGCGCCATCGACTACCTGGTGCGCGCGGCGGACAGGCACGAGGCCGAGTACGCCCTCGGCGTCGCCGTCACCGATCTCGAGTCGGCCATTCGCCTGCTCGGGCAGATGAAGAACCCGGACCGCGAACGCATGCTCGCCCTGTATCAGCGCGTCGGCGAGCTCGCCTACCGTGGGCAGGATCTCCTCGCTGGCGCCGAGCGGATGGCGGCGGCGACGGAGCTCGCTGACGGCATCGGCCGCATGGACTACGTGGCGCGCTTCTGCATGATGCGCGGTCGCCTGCTGGCCCACGCCAATCAACTCAACGACAGCCGCCACTGGCTCGACCGCGCTCGACGCGTCGCGCGCGACCTCGACAGTCCCACCTTGCTGCGCGACGTGACGGTGGCCACGGCCGAAACCGACGTACGCAACGGCGACTACATCCGCGCGACCTCGATGTTCCAGGAGGCCCTCGCCCTCGCGCGTGACGCCAGCGACCGCCGCGCCCAGGTCCGCTGCCTGATCCCCCTGGCGCTCGCCCTCGGCGGCTCCAACATGCGCGACGAGGCCCTGGCTGCGTTGGCGGAGGCGCGTGCGCTCGTCCGCGGCGAGCCCGATCGCTTCACCGAGTGCGAGCTGCTCAAGACCGAGTCCCTGGTGCAGCACTTCTGCGGCAGCGTCGAGCGCTCGGCCGAGCTCGCCGAGCAAGCGCTCGAGCTGGCCAAGGAGTACGGCTTCGCGCAGGAGGCCTGCGTCAACGCCCACAACCTGGGCGAAGACTACATGCGCATGGGGGACTACAAGCGCGCCTTCGCGCTCCTCCGCTACAGCTTCGAGACCGCTCGCGAGCACGGCCTGTCGAAGATGCAGTACACGAACATGCGCGTCCTCGGCTTCATCGACGCGGTGAAGTTCGGCTCCGACGAGGGTCGTGATCGCATCCTCGAGGCGCTGGTCTACGCCGAGGAGAACAACTACCTCTGGGACATCGTGCAGGGTCGCTACATGCTGGCGCTCGTGGACGCGTTGGCGGGCGACGAAGAGGCCGCACGTGCGGGCTTCCGCGAGGTCATGCGCCTATCGGACGAGCACGGCCAGAAGACGTACGGGGTTCAGGCCGGGCAGGCACTGCGAGCCCTCGACGAGGGCCGTCCAGTACCGCTCCCGAGCTGAATCGATCTCAGGGCGCGGGCGCGGGCGCTGCGGCAGGCGCGGGCGCTGCGGCAGGCGCGGGCGCTGCGGCAGGCGTGGGCGCTGCGGCAGGTGTGGGCGCTGCGGCAGGCGCGGGCGCTGCGGCAGGTGTGGGCGCTGCGGCAGGTGTGGGCGCTGCGGCAGGTGTGGGCGCTGCGGCAGGCGCGGGCGCTGCGGCAGGCGCGGGCGCTGCGGCATGAGCAGGCGCGGCGGCATGAGCAGGCGCGGCGGCATGAGCAGGCGCCGCTGCGGGAGCGGGCGTGGGCGCTTCGTCGGCCGCAGGCGCTTCGTCGGCCGCTTCATCGGCCGCAGGCGCTTCGTCGGCCGCTTCGTCGGCCGCAGGCGCTTCGTCGGCCGCTTCGTCGGCCGCTTCGTCGGCCGCTTCGTCGGCCGCTTCGTCGGAGCTGGGCTCCGCCGTGCCACCATCGGTCGCGTCGCCCGTGACCTCTGCGCCGCCATCTGGAGTCGCATCCCCAGCCGCACGTCGCATGGCGAGATCACTGCTGGACGAGAGATACGCGAGCGTCATCGACAGGATCATGAAGAGCGCGGCGCTGGTCCCCGTGAGCTTGGTCAGGAGGTTGCCGGCTCCGGCGCCGCCGAAGACCTGCTGGCCCGCGCCGCCCATGCCGCCGAACGCACCGCCCATGCCGCCGCCCTTGCCGGACTGCAGGAGCACGACGAGGATCAGGAAGATGCAAACGGCGACGTAGAGGATGGTGAGAAAAGTAATCATAGCGCTCCGCGGGCTTCAGCCCGCTGCCTCCACGATGGAGAGGAAGGTGTCGGCCTCCAGAGAGGCCCCGCCGACCAGCGCGCCATCCACGTCGGGACGTGCGAGCAGTTCGGCCGCGTTCGCGGGTTTGACGCTGCCTCCATAGAGGATCCGCAGGCTTCCCGCCAGCCGAGCGTCGAAACGCTCCACCAGGCGAGCGCGGATCGCCGCGTGGACCTCCTGCGCGTCCTCCGGGCTGGCGGTGCGTCCGGTGCCGATGGCCCAGACGGGCTCATAGGCGATCACGAGGCTCCGCAACTGGCTCGCGTCGAGGCCCTCCGTGTCCGCGTCGAGCTGACCGAGCACGACGTTCAGCGTGCGTCCGGCTTCCCGATCGGCGAGCTGCTCGCCCACGCAGAGGATGGGCACGAGGCCGTGGTTCAGGGCCGCCGCCAGCTTGCGGCGGATGCCTTCGTCCAGCTCCCCGAAGACGTGACGGCGTTCGGAGTGGCCCAGGATGACGTGGCTCGCGCCCGCGTCCTGGAGCAAGGGAGCGCTGATCTCGCCCGTGTACGCGCCTCGATCTTCCCAGTGCATGTTCTGCGCGAGGACCTCGATGCCGGATCCCTCGAGCGCCTTCGACACGGCGTTCAGAGACGTGGCCACCGGCGCGACGCCGACCTGTGCGTTGTGGGCGCGAGCCAAGCCCGCCTTCAGCTTGCGAGCCAACGCCACGGACTCGCTGATGGTCAGGTGCAGCTTCCAGTTGCCCGCGACGAAGGGACGGCGGTTCGAATTCATCGCCTCAATGCCTCCACCCCCGGGAGCTTGTGCCCCTCGAGGTATTCCAAGGACGCGCCGCCTCCCGTCGAGACGTGATCGAATTTCGCTTCGAGTCCCGCCTGACAGACGGCCGCGACGCTGTCCCCACCACCCACGACGGTGAAGCCGGGTGCCTGCGCCATGGCGGTCGCGACACCGAGGCTGCCCTCGGCGAAGGTCGGGTTCTCGAACAAGCCCATGGGGCCATTCCAGAACACCGAGCCCGCGGTACGAATGCGCTGCGCGAAGAGCTCGACCGTGGCGGGGCCGATGTCGAGGGCCATCGCGCCGCTCGGGATGGCGTCCACGGAGACGACCTCACCCTCGCTCGCCTCGAGGCGGGTGCCGACGCGCACGTCGATGGGCAGGAGCAGATCCACACCGGACTCCTGCGCCCGCTGCATCAAGCTGCGCGCGAGCGCCAGCTTGTCCTGCTCCACGCGACTCTTGCCCACGTCGAGGCCGCGCGCGGCCAGGAAGGTGTTGGCCATGGCGCCGCCTACGAGCAGGCTGTCGACGCGCTCCATCAGCGCCTCGAGCACACCGAGCTTGCCGCTGACCTTGGCACCGCCGACGACCGCCACGAAGGGATGGTCCGGATGGTCGCGAAGACGGTCGAGCACGTCGAGCTCGCGGATCATCAACAGACCCGCAGCACGCTCGTCGATCAGCCCCGGCAGCGCGGCCACGGAGGCGTGCGCCCGGTGCGCCGCCCCGAAGGCGTCGTCCACGTAGGCGTCGGCCAAGCGGGCGAGCTGCTGCGCGAAGGCGGTGGAGTTCTCCTCTTCCTCCGCGTGGAAGCGCAGGTTCTCGAGCAGCGCGACCTGTCCGTCGCGAAGATCGCCCACGACCTTGCGCGCGCCGTCGCCCACACAGTCGTCGGTGAGCAAGACCTCGCCCGTCGAGAGCAGCTCCGCCAAGCGCACAGCCACGGGTTCGAGGCTCAACGCCTCCACCCGCTCACCGTCGGGGCGACCGAGATGCGACGCCAGCACCACGCGCGCGCCACGAGAGATGGCGAGCTCGATGGTCGGCAGCGCCGCGCGGATGCGCGTGTCGTCCGTGATCCGTGGACCCTCGCCGGGGACGTTCTCCAGCGGGACGTTGAAGTCCACCCGCAGGAAGAGGCGGCGACCCTCGAGGTCCAACTCCTCGATGGAGCGCAGCGGGGTGGTCATCAGCCAACCTCTCCGGCGGCGATCATGGCCAGGTCGACCATGCGGCAGGAGAAGCCCCACTCGTTGTCGTACCAGGCCTGGACCTCGACGAGGTCACCGCCGACGACGTCCACCAGCTCGGCGTCGAGCACGCTGGAGCAGGACTCCCCCATGAAGTCGCGTGACACCAGGGGCTCGTCTTCGACGCGGAAGATGCCCGCGAGCGGACCGGCCGCGGCGGCGCGCATGGCCGTGAGGATCTCGTCGCGCGTCGTGTCCCTGGCGACCTGCACGGTGAGGCAGGTGAGGGAGACGTTCGGCGTCGGCACGCGCAAGGCCATGCCTTCCAGCTTGCCCTCGAGCTCGGGCAGGACGAGCGCGATGGCCTTGGCGGCGCCCGTGGAGGTCGGGATGATCGACTCGCCCGCGGCGCGTGCGCGACGCAGATCCGAGTGGGGCAGATCGAGGATGCGCTGATCGTTCGTGTACGAGTGCACCGTGATCATGTAGCCCTTCACGATCCCGAAGCTGTCGCTGAGCACCTTGGCCAGCGGCGACAGACAGTTCGTCGTGCACGAGGCGTTCGAGATGATCATGTGCTTTGCGGGATCGAAGCTGTCCGTGTTGATGCCGACGCAGAAGGTGCCGTCGATGTCGCCCTTGCCGGGCGCCGAGATGATCACGCGCTTGGCGCCCGCCTCGATGTGCTTGCCCGCCTTGGCGCGGTCACGGAACAGGCCCGTGCACTCCAAGACCACGTCGACACCGAGCTTCGCCCAGGGCAGCTCCGCGGGATCGCGGATCGCGGAGACGGGCACGCTCACGTCACCGACCACGAGGTTTCCACCCTCGGCGCGCACGGGCTTGCCGTAGCTGCCGTGGACCGAGTCGTGCGCGAGCAGGTGAGCCAGCGTCTTCGCATCGGTCAGGTCGTTGATCGCCACCAGCTCGAGACCGGGGGCCTTGCCGTCGAAAAGGAGACGCGCGATGCAGCGTCCGATGCGGCCGAAGCCATTGATTGCGATCTTGGTAGCCATATCGTCTCCTTGCTCATGGAGTCCGGCGTCCGCACCGGCCCTGCGAGGCGCGGAATCTAGACCCAAGACACCTGCCACCGCAAGCCAAGACGAGGGCCGCGGCGCGCACGTTGATGAATCGAACGGCAAGGCTCGCACGTCACGTCGGCGCCATGCGAGGAGACCAGATCGTGCGGCGTGATTTGTGGAGCAAGGGCGCCGCGCGTCGGCGCACGACGAAGGTCACGCGCCCCTCCGGGCATCGATGTCGAAGGCGTGGCCCAGACGCGTCGAAGCCACCCTACGCGCGGCGCAGGGTGGCTCCTCGGCGAGCAGGTGCTCGACTCAGGCGCCGCCGCTACGCGCGTCCGCCGTGAGCATCTCGAGCAGGGCGTTGGTGAAACCGACGATCTCGGACTTGCTGTGTCCGCCGGCCTTGAGCTCGCGGTAGACGGTCTTGGCGAGGATGCGAAGGCCGCGCTCGTCGGCACGTCCGGTGGCTTCGTTTGGAATGACAGCAGCTGCAGATGACATCATGGGGTGGGCGAGAGCATGCCGCGTGCCAGATCAATCTCGAAACCTTCGAAGTTCCGCAATTTGCCGTGATTGTCGACACTTAGGCCAACTTCAGCCACGTGACCTGTTTTGTGATGGGTCTCACGACGAGCCCGGCTGCGAAGCCATCTGCGCGATGGACTGCCTCGCTGCGCAACGATCTACGCACCGGCGTCGGCGGTAGCCGCTGCTGGCGCGCGAGGCGAGCTGCCGCGGGAGTCGGCACTGCGGCTCCGGCATCGGCGGGCGGTGCGCTCGCGCCCTCTGGGTCGGCGTCGTGCCCAGCCTTGTCCGCCTCGCCTGGTGCGTCGGTCGTGGGAGCCAGGGGCTCCGAGCCGGGCGCGGTCAGCGCGGGCACGCCGCCGGTCTCGACGTAGACCCGCATGTTGCGCAGGGCCTTGTCGAAGTTGAGGTCGGCGTCGTGCGCGCGGGCCAGGAAGTAGTGCAGCTCGGGGTGACTGCGCACGTAGTCCGGATCCGTTCGGATCAAGTCCTCGAGCTGCTCGATGGCCTCGCGGTTTCGCGAGGGGTATGCGTCCGAGGTCTTGTACAGCAGGTAGCCGTAGAGGAAGCGTAGCGCCGGTCCGCTGTGCAGGCGGAGCGGAGTCGGGATCTCCTCCATGGCCGAGAGCGCCGCTCCGTAGCTCTGCATGTCGACCGCGGCGCGCACCTCGTTGAAGCCCTCCGAGAGCTGTCGTGCCTCGCGGGGTGCGAGCTGCGGCCCGGGCACGGGCGGCTCGATGGACACGGCGGGTTCGCCGTCCGAGGTCATCAAGAGCGTGATCACCTCGGCCGCCACCAGCGTCAGGCGTCCGCCGCCCATGTCCTGTGAGCGGTGGATGAACTGGGCGGCCTCGGCCTTGCGCCCGGCGGCGATCAACGACAGCGCCATCCTCGCGTAGTTCTGTGCGCCCTCGGTGCCTTCGCCGAAGCCGGAGACGTTGGCGAGCAGGCGACCATAGGGCCAGTCCGGCGAGTAGATGGTGCTGAGGTAGCCCTCGTAGCGCTCGAAGCCGATCAGGTCGCGCGGCGCCGCGAACTCGATGTGCATGTTGTCATCGGTGTTCAACGGAGCGGGGATGCGCTGGCAGTCGCCGGTGCAGCCTCGATCGGGATCGTTGTTGGAGTCGGGGTAGTCGATCCATTGCCCGCCACGCATGCGCCTCTCGATGCGCGTATAGGAGAGCACCTCGTCGCGGTTCGCGAGCAGCGTCCGCGCGAGCACGTCTTCGGGCGAGTGGATGTAGGCGCGCTCGAGGGCCTCGGACACGCCGGGGAGGGCGAAGGCCGTCGAGATGCGGGCCAGATCCAGAGGCATGGGCGAGTCGGAGCCGAGGATCACGGTGTCGCTCGAGAGATCCTCCGCCGCGAACACCACCACATAGCGGAACTGGCTGGCGAAAGTGCGGAAGATGCTCTTGATGTTCTCGGGGCTGAGCTCGTAGAGCTGGACCCACTGGCAGTAGATGCCGCCGGGCTTCAGCCGTCGCTTGGTGATGCGGAAGTTGTCCGTCGTGAAGAGATCGCTGACGCCCGTGATCCACGGGTTCGACGGCTCACTCATGAT
>JAACVI010000474.1 GCA_009992505.1 Myxococcales bacterium | reverse complement strand
TGCGCTAGTCCGCCACCGCGGACCCCGAGCCCCAGTGCGCCGCTGAGCCGCGGACCCCGAGCCCCAGTGCGCCGCTGAGCCGCTGAACCCGTGCGCCACCATGGGACGCTGCGGTTCGCATCGCAGCGGCTGCGGGCGCCCGCCGCGTGTCGCCAGCGCTCGACCGTCCCAGGCGCTTCTGGTAAGCCGCGTCCGGGCGCATGCTCACGCGCTCGGCGAGTCTTGAACATGGCATTCTTCGGTCTTTTCGGCCGCTCCCCCGAGCAGGCTATCCAGAAACACGCCGCTCGGCTCGGCAACAAGCGCGCTCAGGCGCAGGACCGCTGGGAGTCCATCAAGACTCTGCGCGAGATGGGCAACGCGGCTGCCGTCGAGGCGCTGCTGCAGCGTTTCACCTACACGTCCGACCCCTCGATCACGGATCAGGAGGAGAAGGAAGCGGCGTGCGAGGCGATCATCGCCGTCGGCGAGCCGGCCCTGGATCCCATCCGCAACTTCCTGCGCAAGAACGACACGCTCTCCTGGTGCCTGCGCATGCTGCGCGCGCTGCTCGAGCCGGAGGCCGTCGTCGGCGTGCTGCTCGAGCTGCTCGACGACATGGACACGGACTACGAGCGCGATCCTCAGAAGAAGAACCAGGTGCTGGCGATCTTGGAGGACACCGTCGATCCGCGCATCACCGACGCCGCGCTTCGTTTCGTGGACGACGTGAACGAGACCGCGCGCTTCAACGCGGTGGGCGCCGTGCTCGCGCAGGCTGACGCGGAGATGCACCGAGAGCGCCTGCTCCAGGTCTTGGTGGCCGAGGAGAGCATGCGAGTCCGTGCCCGCATCCTGGATGGTTTCATCCAGGCGGGGTGGGAGCTGGGCGAAGCGGCGGCGGACGTGCGCAAGCAGCTGCCGACCGGCTACGCGATCGACGCGCGTGGTAAGCCCCGCGGCCCATCCCGCGCCTGACAAGCCGCGCCCATGGCGGCAGCAACTGCCCGAGGTCCCCGTGCCGTCGACCGCCGCCATGGCGCTCGAGACCCCGCGCCTGGCGCCGCGGCGAGCGCCTGGCGACCCGAGTGTCAGCTGTCGCCGTGCCGCCCGAGACCCGCGCCATCGGGCGGCGGCACGCGCTTGTCGATGCGGCAGCTGACGCGTCGACGCGCCCGGCGGCGGATGCCAGCGGGCGCGTCTTGCTCGATGGGCTCGAGGCCCCGGCTGCCTCGAAGGCAGGCTACTCGCTGATGTGCGCCTCGGTCGGCAGATAGAACGTCAGGCCGATCTGGAACATGTGGTTCAACGACAGGAACCGGTCGCTCGAGTTGATCTCCCCGTCGGGGAAGTCGCCGTTCGGTGAGCCCGACTCATCCGTGCCCGAGCGATTCCAGGCGAAGAGGATGCCGCGCCACTCGACCGAGAGGCCCAGGTAGTCGTTAAGGTACATGGTCAGACCGGCGCCGAAGGTCGGCGCGATCGCCACGCGTGAGGAGCGCAAGGTCTGGCTGTCGTTCAGACACGCCACATTGCAGCCCGTGCTGGAGACGTCGGCTCGCTCTTCGAGCCCCACGAAGGCAGCGCCCAGGAAGATGTGGAAGTCCGCGTCGACGAAGAGCTTCTGGAAGAGCGCCAACTTTCCGCGCAGGGGCACGAAGGTCAATTGGAGCGCTGCCATCCACTGCATCTGACCGATCTGCTGATCGAAGTTCGCGCGATCAGGCAGGCTGAGGCGGTTTCGATCCGTCGTGACGCCTTGAGCCTTGATCTGCTTCGTGAGATCCGTGTTCAGGTGCACGCCCGCGTAGCCACCCCACACACCCACACCGAGCCAGTCGGTGATGTGATATTGGGCCTGCAGCGTGAAGACCATCGCCTTGTCGAATTGATCCTGCAGGGTGATGGCGAAGCCAGGCTGAAGCTGCAGGCGGCCTTCGCGGTAGATGCGCATGCGTCGCACCGCGGGAGCGCCCGCGAGCGGGCCGGTGACCTGCACATCCTGTGCGGAGGCATGACTGGGCAGGGCCGGGCTGGCCGCTAGCGTCAGGCATGCCACCAGCACACACGTCAGCACGGACGTGGCGGGAAGGGTGGGGAGCATTCGTCGAGAGTTCATTGTGCGAAGATTCATTGTGCTTGCTCCTCGCATCACTTGGGGAGGTGATATTCGAAGGTGAACGGGAAGAAGAGCGTGAAGCCGACCTGG
>JAACVI010000473.1 GCA_009992505.1 Myxococcales bacterium | reverse complement strand
CCTGGATCGCGACCACGCAGCGCCGGCGCCACACGCGGGACCCACGGTCATCCTCGTGGTGGGTGTCAACGGAGTCGGCAAGACGACCACCATCGGCAAGCTGACGCAGCGCTTCACCAACGACGGCAAGAAGGTCCTGCTCGCCGCCGGGGACACGTTCCGCGCCGCCGCCGTGCTTCAGCTCGAGGTCTGGGGGCGCCGCACGGGCGCCGAGGTGGTCAAGGGCAAGGATCGGGCGGACCCCGGCTCGGTCATCTTCGACGCCATCAAACGTGGACAGGACGAGGGATACGATCTGGTGATCGCCGACACGGCCGGTCGTCTCCACACCAAGACGCCGCTGATGGACGAGCTGCAGAAGGTGGGGCGTACGGTCGAAAAGGCGCTCGGTCGCCCGGCCGACGAGGTCCTCTTGGTCCTCGACGCCACCACGGGTCAGAACGCGATCCAGCAGACGGAGCTCTTCAAGAAAGCTTTGCCGCTCTCGGGAATCGTCCTCACCAAGCTCGATGGCTCGGCCAAGGGCGGTGTGGTGCTTGGAATTGTTGACCAGCATGGCCTGCCCATCGACTACCTTGGCGTTGGAGAGAAGGTCGAAGACCTGCGGGAGTTCGACGCCGCGAGCTTCGCCGCGGCGCTCTTCGACCGACCCGAAGACGTGTCCGACGCAGGCTAAGCGTTGATTGCTTGACGAAGTGCATGATATAGTCCGGCTCGCTCTACCCAATGGAATGAATTTCTCTGTAATTCCATGGGCTTGCCGACGATGCGGTTACTGCCTCCTGGCGGACCTCACTCGAAAAGGTGAATGATGAAGAAGTCCTTTTCAGCGCTCCTGGTCCTCATGGCCGTGGTGCTCCTGCCCCTGGCCGGAGGGACGCCATGGGTCCAGGTGGCCCGCGCCCAGATGGATTTCAGCCTCGACGAGGCCGAAACCGACACGCCTCCCGCAGACGATGCCCAGTCGGACTCGGGCGCAGACATGACCTTCGACGAGGGCCAAGCCGAAGGGGGCGAAGGCGCCGACTTCGGGGGCGGTGGCGGTGACGTCATCGGCCAGCTCGCGGCGGAAGACGAGGGTGCCCAAGGGGCCACCGGAGACGCGGCGCCCCGCGCGACCGCCTCACAGGAGGAGGTCTATGCGGTGCAGCAGGTCTACGCCCTGCGCATCAACCGCGTGGAGCTTCTTCCCTCGTTCGCGTTCACCGTCAACGACCCTTACGTCAGCCACACGGCGCTGGGACTCGGTCTGAACTACTGGTTCACCAACGTCCTCGCCGTCGGCGTCAACTTCCTCTGGTACCAGGGGCTGTCGAGCGAGTCGGATCTGAACTTCTTCGTTCGCCGCTCGACCCGCCTCGCCGTTCCCATCACGGAGTGGCAGATGGGGGCGCACCTGAACTTCACCTACGTTCCCCTCTACGGGAAGTTCTCGGCGTTCAACCAGTTCATCTTCCAGTGGGACGCCTACATCGTCGGTGGCGTGGGCCTGATGCGCACGCGACCCGTTCCGGTCATCGACCCCGAGATCCGCCAGTTCAGCTACCAGATGCGAGTCGCGTTCAACGTGGGCATGGGCCTGCGGGTCTTCCTCTCGCGCTTCTTGACCTTCTTCACCGAGTTCCGCGACTACGCCTACCTCGAGAAGTTCGAGAACCTCGAGGTGGCCTTGGGCGGCCAGCGCACTGACGCGAGCACCTGGTTCGCAAGCGGATCCACCCTGGTGAACAACACGACCGTCCAGGTCGGCTTCACGCTCTTCTTCCCGTTCACCTTCGAATATCACCTCCCCAAGTGATGCGAGGAG
>JAACVI010000472.1 GCA_009992505.1 Myxococcales bacterium | reverse complement strand
GATCATGCGGGACACCGCGCGCTGTCTCGCTGGATCGACGCCGGGGCCGAACCCTCGATGGATCCGACAGGCACGCGCTCCTCGGCCAGGACCGAGCCGAGGTCGGACGATCGTCCCGGCGATCCCGTCGCGGCGGCGCTCGCGCAGGGCATGGCCCAGGCCGCCGCCAGCCGGGAGGACATCGCCAGGGCGCAGACGCTCTGGGCGGCCTTCAACCGCGAGGCTGCCCCGCGCGTGCGCAAGTCGCAGGTGCTCGCCGCGGCCGTGGACTACGCCCTGGCCTGCGTGATCGACGGCCACGATCTGGAGCGCGCGCGCTTCGCCGAGCACTATGGCGTGTCGACCTCGGCGCTCTCCGCTCGGGTCCGGCAGCTGGTGGGCGCCTTGAGCCTGGTCCGGGCCGACCCGCGCTTCTCCGCGGCGTCGCGGCGCTAGGAGCGTTGGCCGATAACTTGGCTTCGCGCCCCGCGCTCCGTACCACCGAGGGATGGAACGCACGGACGCTCCCGGTGGCTTGATTCGCGGCCTCACGACGCTGCGCCGCGCCAGGGCTCACGGCATCCTCGAGGTTGCGTCCCACGTCGGTGCCGCGCGCATCTCGATCGTGGAGGGTCTGCCCGTGGCCGTGCGCATGCCCGACAGCCGCGGCGACAGCCTGGGCGATCTGTTGATCCGCGAAGGTGCGCTGAATCGGCAGGCCCACGAGCGCGCCTTCGCCGCCATTCCGCCACGGGGGCCTGTCGGTGTCTGGCTCGCGCGCGTCGGTGCCACCAGCGCTCCCGCGCTGGCCTACGTCTGTCGCCGGCAGCTGGAAGGTCGTCTTCGCCGCCTCTTGCTCACAGAGGGGATCGAGCTGCACTTCGTGCCGGGGAGCGCGGACGTGGGCGTGCCCGCGCTGCAGGAGCCGGCACCCCTGGGCGCGCTCTTGCTTGGCGCCCTGCGGCAGCTCGGGAAGCGACGCTCGCTCGAGGAGATCGCTCCGCGGCTCTCCGCGCTGGGGCTGACGCTCACGGAGACGGGGGAGGCGCTGCTCGAGGGTGCGGCACTGTGGCCCGCGGAGCAGGCCATGCTGGTGCCGCTGCGGGCGGGCGCGAGCGCCGAGGTGATCCTCGCCGCCGGCGCACACTCGACCCGTGCGATGCGCCTGCTCTGGGTGCTGATGGAGGTCGAGGCGGTCACCGCCACCCGTGGCCGCGGTCGCGCCTATCGGCTGTTGATGCGCAAGCGAGGCGAGGTCCGCTCCGCCGTCGGTGGCAGACGCTTGCTCGATCTACCGCAGACCGCCGGTCCCGCCGAGGCGCGGCGCGCGTTGCGCAAGCTCGCCCGAAGCCTCCATCCCGATCGATTCCACGATGCCCCGCTGCGCAGCGCGTCCGAAGAGGTCTTCGGCGCACTCCTTCGCGCGGCCGCAGAGCTCGGCGCCTAGCCCTTCGCCGAGGTCGTCGAGCTACTGGGTGGGCTACTGGGTGGGCAACCACCAAGGCGTCGCGTCGCCTGCGCCCTGGTTGCCGGAGTCGCCCGCGCCCTGGTTGCCGGAGTCGCCTGCGCCCTGGTTGCCGGAGTCGCCCGCGCCCTGGTTGCCGCCCTCGCGGCGGCCGTCGTTCATCCACCAGGGCCCCGTGCCATGTTCGGGCGGGGTTCCCGCGTTGCCCGCGTCCCCTTGGTGGCCGGTGTCGCCGGCCTGCGTCGCGCTCGCGGCCGCGGCTCGGCGTTGCTGCCACCACGGACGGCCCGGCGCGACATCACTGTCCGCCGCGCGTCGTGCCGCGCGATCCCAGAAGTGATGCACGGTCGGCGCCGTGGGAGTGGTCGTCTGGGCCACTTGGGTGCCGCCGAGCTCGCGCACGCGCGCCACATAGACCGCGCGCTGTCGTCGCGAGCGGAAGGGTGGGAAGCGCAGCGCCTGAACCACGGGCTGCAGACACGCCACGAGCTGTGCGCCGTTGGGCGCGAAGAGCAGATCGCGAGGCGTCCCGTCGGAGTCCAGGATGAAGACGAAGCGCACCTGGCTCAGGCGTGGGTTGTTGGCGAGCTCCTGCTCGAGGCAGCCGCGAATATCGTCTGCGTGCTCCACGAAGACGGCGTCCACTCGAGCCTGGCTCAGGCGCATCGGCCGCTCGGCCTCCTCCTCACGCGCGGCTTCCGCAGCCGCCCGCGCGGCAGCGTCCGCCTCCGCCTGGGCGTGTCGCGCGGCCTGCTGTGTCTCGGCCTCGAACAAGCCGTGAATCGCCTGCGCGAGCGCGGGATCGGTGGTGTGCGCGTCGGCGAGCGCCGCTAGTTCCGTGCGCCCATCGGCGCCGCCCAGCTGGAAGATGCCCTCGGCGGCGATCGCGATGGCCTCCGGATGCTCCGTGAAGGTCGAGTCCGCTCGGTAGAGGTGCAAGAAGGACTGGAGCGCGGGCACCACCGACGCGTCTCCCAGGGAGACCACGGCGCGAACCACCAGGGGCAGGACCTCGAGGGGCGTGCTCGGATCGTTCATCTGATCCACCAGGCCCGTGACGGCGTCGTGCCGCTCGGCCTCGATCAAGCCCGGAACGATCAACGCCAGCGGCGGAGGCTCCGTGCCGTCGAGGAAGTCGTAGTGCTGGTGGAGCGCGGCGACCAGGAACTCCGCGCCCGAGGTCCGTCCGCTCAGCGCTGTGGTGATGGCCTCTCGCAGCGCCGCGGGCATCGCGCGCTGCGCGTAGAGGTCGAGCAGGTCGCGCGTGATCTCGGGCTCGGGCAACGCCGCCAGGCGCTGAATCGCCCAGGCGCGAGCGGGCACCAGGCGGTTGTCCGGATCGCCCGCGATCTCGGTCAGGGCCGTGCGCAGGTCGGGCGCCTCCTCGCCGGCGGCCGAGAGCGTCAGCCCGCGCGCGTCGAGGGCGACCGAGTCGAATTCCGTCCCCAGATCCTGCTGGAAGCGGTAAGTGCCCGTGGCCAGATCGAGCACGCGCATGTCCCCGCGTTCACCGGCCGTGAGCAGACCCGTCTGCAGCACCTGGGCGTTCACCACGTCCTGCGGCAGGCTGCGCGCCCAGCGGATCCGACCGTCGAGGTCCGTGGCGAAGACGTAGCGGTAGTAGACGAAGAAGACCGTGTCTCCTTCGATCGCGAGGGGGCCAGCGTCCGTGCTGGGCGCCGGAGA
>JAACVI010000471.1 GCA_009992505.1 Myxococcales bacterium | reverse complement strand
GCCGAGCACGAAGCCACCTGGGGCGTCGCGCCACCGGACGACGTCGGCCTCACCATCCCCAACATGTTCGACGCCGCCATCGACGGTCGGCTGAGGTCGATGTGGGTCACGGCCGAGGACGTGGCCCAATCCGATCCCGACACCGAGCACGTGGTCGCGGCGCTCGAGGCGCTCGAGTTCCTGGTCGTGCAAGAGATCTTCATGAGCGAGACCGCGCGCTTCGCTCACGTGATCTTCCCCGGCGCGACCTTCCTGGAGAAGGACGGAACCTTCGTCAACTCCGACCGCCGCATCCAGCGCGTGCGCAAGGCGCTGGAGCCTCTGGAAGGCACCTTACCCGACAGCTACATCCCGGCGCGCGTCGCCGCGCGCATGGGCCATCCTCTGGGCTTCGGCGAGTCCCCCGACTCCTCCGCCGTGATGGACGAGCTCGCAGCGCTCTCGCCCAACTGGCGCGGCGTCAGCTACGCGCGCCTGGAAGGGGAGGGCGGCTTCTTGCAATGGCCCTGCCGCGACGCGGACGATCCCGGCACGGCCATCGTGCACGAGGGCGGTGACTTCTTGCGCGGCCGTGGCCTGTTCGTGGGTGCGCCCTGGCAGGAGCCGGGCGAGCTGCCCAGCGCGGAGTACCCCTTCTTTCTCACCACGGGCCGCCAGCTCTTCCACTACAACGTCGGCACCCAGACGCGACGCACGCCCGTGATCGAGCTGCACACGGCGTCCATGGAGCGCCTGCGCATCAGCCCCAAGGACGCCAAGCGCATCGGCGTGAAGACGGGTGATCGCCTGCGCGTGCGTTCGCGTCGCGGCGAGATCGAGGTCGAGGCCGAGGTCACGCGTGCCAGCATGCCCGGCACCGTGTTCATGACCTTCCACTTCCCGGAGACGCGCACCAACATCCTGGTCGGCCAGGCCGCGGACGAATATACGGGCTGCCCCGAGTACAAGGTGTCGGCGGTGGCCATCGAGCGAATCGCAGACGACGTTGACAGGTCGCGCGTCGCGGAGTGAACCTCCGCGGGTGATTAGGGGCAAACGGCTCGGGACGACGCTGGTGGCGCTCTCCGCCACAGCCATCGTGCTGTCGTGGTCGTCCGAGGCAGGCGCGCAGGAGGGCTCCTTCGCGGGAAACCCGCTCGTGTCCATGGTCGTGCTGGGCGCTCTCTCGCTCCTGCCCTTCCTGTTCATGACGACCACGAGCTTCGTGAAGATCTCCGTCGTCTTCTCCATCCTGCGCAACGCCCTCGGTACGGGGCAGGTGCCGTCCGGGCTGGTCATCGCCTCGCTCAGCGTGCTGCTCACGCTCTACGTGATGGCGCCCGTGGGCGAGGAGATCTCCGAGGCGGCGGCGCCTGCGGTGGCGCGCGTCGACCTGAACCACCCGCTCGAGGGTGAGAGCTTCGACGCCGTGGTCCAGACCTTCCGTCTGGGCCTCGAGCCCATGCGCGGCTTCCTGCGTCGCAACGCGGGTGCTCGCGAGACGCGCCTGTTCTGGAACCTGGCGCGCCACGTGCGCGCGCCCGAGCGACGCGGCGAGGTCGGACGCGACGACATGCTCGTGCTGCTGCCGTCGTTCCTGATCACCGAGCTGACCGAGGCCTTCCAGATAGGCTTCCTCGTCTTCATCCCGTTCTTGGTCGTCGACATGGTCGTCGCCAACGTCCTGCTCGCATTGGGCATGCACATGCTCTCGCCCACCACCGTCAGCCTGCCCTTCAAGTTGCTGCTCTTCGTCCTGGTCGACGGCTGGTACCTGCTAGCGAGAGCGCTGGTGCTCGGGTATTCGTAGCGGC
>JAACVI010000463.1 GCA_009992505.1 Myxococcales bacterium | reverse complement strand
TCGGGCACGAAGTCGTTGTCGTTGTCGGGATCCATGCAGCCGTCGTCGTCCTGGAAGCCGTCGATGTCCTCGGGCAGATGCGGGCATTGGTCGACGTCGTCGGGGATGCCGTCGCCATCCGCGTCGCGCGTGGTGGGCGACCAGACCAGCGCCAGGAGCGCGCGGACCCGAGGCGAGCCCACGGCGTCCGTCAGGCCGAAGCCAACGCCGCTGGTCAAGAGCACGTCGTGCAACCTGAAGCCAAAGGAGACGTCGGTCTCGACGGAGGTCGTCTTGCTGGACGAAAAGGGCGAGCGGCCATCGGTGGCGACGCGCAGCTCCGCGCGCACGTCGGAGCCGCGCAGCCAGGCGATCGGCACCCGCGCACCCACGCCGAGCTCGAGCTGCTCGCGGAAGCGCACGCCGGCGATCACGCGCTGACGCGTTCGCTGACGCCAACCGAGGCGACCGCCCACGGCCAAGCCGAGCAAGTGGAAGTCACCCAGCACCGCGACGCCCACGGTGGCGGCGCCCTCCCCGGCGAAGGCGCGCTCCGTGCCGACGGGCAGGCTGACATCGGCGGCGACGGCCATGCCCGGACCGTCGGGCAGGGTGCCATTGGCCTGACTGGGGAGACCCAGAATGCGCATACGCGCGCGCAGGCGCGGATCGCCGAAGCCGCCGCTCTCGAGCGGCGCGATTCCACCCACGTCGCCCCGAGCCACGTTCTGATGCAGCACCAGGGGCAGATCCGCGCCGACGGCCAGGCGCGAGCCGATACCGAGCTCGAAGCCGAGGTCGAGGGCATAGCGATCGCTGATCAGATCGACGTTGCCCGTGTCGCGCTTCAGCACCAGCGGGCGCAGGCTGTAGTCGAAGCTGGCACCCACCGAGTAGTGCAGCCGACCCGGCGTGCGGGTGGTGTCTAGCGTGACGAAAGAGTCGATGCCCGACGCCGCCCGGGCGCGGTTGATGTCGACGCCGCCCTGGGCTGACGCGCCGGACGCGGTGAGCGTCACGGCCAAGAACAGAGGGCAAGCGCCCGCGAAGATTCGACGCGCATCCATGGCTGCCGAGGATACCCTACGAGCTCAGCGGGCGCATCGCCTGGGCCGGGCCAGGCCGGTCAGGGCATGCCGCGCAGCGTGGTCTCGCTCTCGATGCGATCGTGGCCGGTGGCGGCGGCCACGGCGGTCGCGGCGCCGGCGGGCATGGGCAGCACGAGCTCGACGTTCGAGTCCATGGGCGACTTGCTGTAGTCGTCCACCCAGGCGCTGTTGTAATCGAGCAGCGAGAGCCTGCGGTAGCGGCGCTCCATGCAGGTCTCGGTGGCGTAGTCCACGAGCGTGCCGAAGATGGAGAGCGTCCCGTTGCCGTTGTCGACGAGCTCGATGAAGCGCGCCTGCTCGGGCCAGTCCGCGATGGCGCTGGTCATGATCTCCCAGTAGCCGGGATGGGCGGCGTCGGCGCCCGCGACCATACGCACGCGGTTGTCGTGGTTGTGTCCGACGATCCAGGCGATGACCTGGGGGTGCTGCGCCACGAGCACCTCGATCTCGCGCGGGTCCATGGCGTCGGGCACGATGGGGCCCGTCTCCGCCGCGTGTCGATCCATGGCGGTCGTCGAGTGGTGCGAGGCGAGAAGCACCAGCACGCCGTCGGTCTCCGCGCGCGCCAGCTCGGGCAGGAGCCAACCATCGACCGTCGCTCGCGTGACCAGGCCCGGGGAGCCGCCCGTGAGGTCGCTCGAGTCCAGGGCCAGGATGCGCAGCAGCCCGGGGATGGCGTCGTGGGCGTAGTTGGCGCCCAGGCTGACGTCGGCGCCGGCATGGAAGCCGTGGCCTGGCGGTCCGGGATC
>JAACVI010000462.1 GCA_009992505.1 Myxococcales bacterium | reverse complement strand
CGCACCTCCTCGGGCGCGGTGCTGCAGTGATAGACCAGCGGTTGATCCGCTCCGCGCAGCTCACGCGCGAGCAGGTTGCCGCGGGCATCACTCAGCGTCATCACCAGATCGTCGCCGACGAGATCCTCCGTGGGGCTCAACGCGAACGCGTAGCAGCCCGCCTTCGACAGCGCGATCGGTAGGCGCAGGTCTTCCCCTGGGCCGGACATGCCCACCGCGATCAGACGCGGGTGCATGCCGCGCGCGTGCAGCAGGTAGCTCAGCTCGCGGTAGGGCAAGCGCGCGTCGCCACGCACCAGCGCAGGCGCCGGACCCTGCCGCGGGAGTCGAAAGAGCGTGAGCACGCGGCCGTCCGCGCTGGCCTGGAAGATGGCGACCCCAGCCTGCTCGGCGCAGAAGGAGAGCCAGAGTTCCGCGGCTTGTTGATTGCGCCCGCTACGTGTCCAGCCCGGTCCGGCGGTCGACGTACCGATGACCCGCAGACGGAGATCGCGCACCTCGTGATCGGCCGCCAGATGGAGCGCGTAGCATTCCCCGGCCGCGACCGGAATCGCCCGATCCGTCGCCTCCATTCCGGCCAGAGGTCGGCTCCAGACCTCGGCGTAGCCGAAGCCCCCGGCGAAGCGCTCGGCGTTCTCCACGCGTCGCGACACGGTCAGCGGGTCGGGCGCTGGGCCCAGCACGACCGTGTCGGTCTCCACGCCCGACGGCTCCCGGAAACAAGCGGTCGCGTCACCCGCGGGCAGCTCCTCGGGCGCGTCCTGATAGGCCGAGAGACTGACCTCGCCCTGACCTTCCATGACATCCGCGATGGCGACGAGGGAGAGCCCTCGCACGCCGCAGAAGCGCAGGTAGGCCTGTCGGGAGTCACTCTCGGTGTCGACCAAGGTGTTGCCCTGGCTGCTCGCCAGCGAGAGGTAGAACGTCTGAACTTCGGTCGCGGCGACCGCCACGACGCCCACGCAGCCCGCCTGATCGAATTGCAGGGGCAGCGCGTGCCCCTCGCCCTCGACCAAGAACCCGCGCCAGCGTGTTCCGAGTGGCGCCGCACCCGCCCCGCTCAGGCGATTCGCGGCCAAGGACGTGCACTCCGCCACGCTCTGGGCCTGCGCCTTGCCTTGCACGCCGAGCAGCAGCAGCGCGAGCAGGAGCGAGCGAGCGCTCACGGGACGCCTTCCAGGCGGTCCACCACCACGTCCCCGGAGCCGCGGTAGGCGCTCAACTCCAGCACCGCGCCCATGTCCTGGGCCACGCAGTAACGCAGAGCAGCCCAGGGCGCCGGACCGGTGTCGGAGGCCAGCAGATCCCCCGCCTCGGATCTCAGGAAGAGGTCCAGATCCTCCACGTTCGCGTCTCCTCCCGCCGCGAAGCCCACGCAGGTCCCGGCGCGCAGACGCTGGGGCAGGGAGAGTGGATCTTGTTCGTCGAGCTCGTGCACCTGACGCGCCACGCGCTGTGGCGTGCGTGCGAGTAGCTCGCGCTCGGCCTCCATCAAGCGCACCTCCTGCACGGTGTGCGCGCCCTCGGGCGCGCGCAGGCTGACCAACGCGAAGGGACCGGCGTGGCCGTAGAGCTTCACCTGCACGCGGTAGGGCGTGGGCTGGGCCGGACAGGCGGCGACTCGCGCCAAGGCCCGAACGCGCGTGTCGCTATCCAGGACTCGCCCGCTCGCGTCGACCAGATAGAGGTCGAGGTCCGCGTCGGGGCGTGAGGCCGAACCCACCACCACGCTGCACGACGGACCCAAGACGACCTCCTCCGTGCGCACCTCACCCGGATCGAGGGAGCCGTCGGAGACCACCCAGGTCGGCGTCGAGTAGCCCTCCTCGAGCAGACTCG
>JAACVI010000451.1 GCA_009992505.1 Myxococcales bacterium | reverse complement strand
CGCGTCACCCGAGATCACGCTGGTGCAGCGTCCTCGCCGTCCGCTCGTGCGGGTCAGCCGTCGCAGCCTGAGCATCCGTCGGCAGATCAACTTCGCCACCGACAGCGCCGAGATCCTTCCCTCCAGCGACGGGCTGATGGCGGAGATCGCCGACGTCCTCATCCGCAACCCTCAGCTTCAGCTGGTCGAGATCCAGGGGCACACCGACAACACCGGTGCCCGCGCCCACAACATGGATCTCTCCCAGCGTCGCGCGGACTCCGTGCGCGAGTGGCTGAGCACCCATGGCGTCGAGGCAGGCCGCCTCGAGTCGCATGGCTACGGTCCGGACACCCCCCTGGTGCCGAACATCACGCCCGCCAACCGTGCGCGGAACCGTCGCGTGCAGTTCATCATCAAGACGCAGGGCGACGCGACCGAGTAGGTTCGCGCTCCTGCCCCCGACCGGTCGCCTCGCTGCATCCTCTCGATGCGGCGCAAGGCGACCGAGTTCGTTGGGGCGCCGTTCGTCTGAGGATCGGCGCTTCGTGAGGTCTCGGCTCAGCGCGACGGCCTGGTCCTGCGGCGCTTGCGCCGGCCGATGAGCAGGGACGTGCCGAGCAGCAGTGCCCAGGCCGGCAGGGATCCGCTCCTCTCCGCGTGACTCACGGCGCAGCGGCCGCCGCCGCTGCTGGCGGGACAGTCGAGGCGCAGACCGCCGATGGGCGGAAAGGCGCACTCGGAGGGCAGGCTGCCGGGTGGGTAGATGGCGCAGAAGGCGTCGGTGTCGTCCGTCCGAAGGATGCGCTTGTCCGTCTCGCCGCGGCGGGACACGGCGTACATCGCTGCGCCCGGCATCTCGGAGTGGCCGATGCCGAAGACGTGACCGATCTCGTGGGTCACGATGTTCTGGAGGTCGGCCATCTCCGCCGTGCCCGTGTCTGCGCCGGGACAGCCCGCGGCGGGACACACGCCGTACGGGCCGAGCGTCTGGTTCAGCTGCATGTCCACGTCGAGGATCTCGCCCGTGGCGGTGACATGCCAGACGGTGGTGACTGCGAAGGCCGCCGGGTCGTAGTCGTAGGCTGCCCAGTCGTCGAGGAAGGCGATGGTGTTCACGTTCCCGCCGCTGCCTCGGTACTCCGCCTCCCGGCAGACGGACGCATCCGGCGTCTCACGGACCTCGAAGCCCGGCGCCACGCCTCCGCAGCGCACATTGAGCCAGGCGTCGAAGGACGCGGTGATGATCCCCTCCAGCGTGGGCCGGTCCATGTCCGGCGATCCGCCGACGTCGACCGAATACTCGAAGCAGCGCCGGCGCCACTCGAGGGGCAGCCCGTCCGTGACGCAAGGCTGCGCCAGGCTGGGGGCAGTCGTGCTCGTGGTCATGCGACAGTAGGCGCGGGCGCGGTTCGTGGAAGAGGCCGTGCCCAAGCCGAGCACGAGCGCGAGGAGTAGGGCGGTGGTCGGTCTCAAGGCCTGCGCCTCCCGGCACCCGCGGCGAGCACGGCTCGGCGCAGCTCGCTCAGGGGCGTCACGCGCAGCAGAGCGGCGTCACCCGGGACCAATCGGCCCGCACTCCCGCGGCGCACCAGGGAGAGCCCGGCACCCCCCGGTTCCACCATCCAGCCCTCCGGCCCCGCGTGCATCCTCAGCACTCCCTGGGACATGCCGACCGCGCGCAGCCAACCTCCGTCGACTCGGCGCGCGAAGACGAGAGCCGTCTCGCCCACGGCCATCTGCGCCTCGCCTTCGACGCGCATGCCGATGCCATCCATGGAGCCGCCGAGGCAACGGAGCTCGACCTCCTCGCCGACGACGCGCTCCCCGAAGATGCGCTCCGTGATCCTCAGACGCACGTCCGTGACGATGCGGTTCCGTTCGTCGCGGTGCACTTGGGTGTCGAGCGCCTCGGCTACGAAGACGTCGTCCGCTGTGGCCGTGAGCGCCGGCAGGTCCATGGCTTCGACCGTGGAGGCTCGCGCCCGCGGTCCGAGCAGGCATAGGCCGAGGCATACGAGGATCGAGACCAAGCAACGCTGCATCCCATCAGCATGTGGAGACTGCCCTACCTCGGTCAAGCTCGCGGCCGCCGCGCGACCGAGCTTTGGCCCATGCCTGATGCCGATCCAGGCCGGAGCTCATGCCGCCAGGCACCACGATTCTGGGCTCCGCTGCGTGCGCGCCCTGCCGCAAAGCGCACAATCACCGGGCCGCGGCGGGGGACGACATTGACAACGGTTGGGGCGCCTGCGTAGACAGGCAGTCATGCGTGTCACCACCACCCTCG
>JAACVI010000450.1 GCA_009992505.1 Myxococcales bacterium | reverse complement strand
CCGCACAGCCGCCCGAGGCCGTACAGCCGCCCGAGGCCGCACAGCCGCCTGAGGCCGCGGATCCACACCTCGCCCACACGCGTCGACCCGCTCTGCAAGAGTGGGAGCGCCTGCTGAAGGAGCTGCACGCGGACGACGCGATGCTGGCCGCGGTACTCGAGCACGCCGTCCCGCGCGTCGTCACACGCGAGCGCGTGGTCATCGCCTACGACGACGGCGGCCAGGGCGAGTTCTATCGGGTCCAGGCCACCACGGCGCACGCGAAGAAGACCCTGATCGATCTGGCGGAGCGCCTGCTCGGAGGCCGGCCCGAGATCGAGGTGCGCATCGAAGCGGGCGCCAAGGACGCGAAGACGACGGTCGCCGCGGTCACGCAACATCGCCGGATCGCGGAGGGCGCAGCGCGCCGACGGGACGCGCTCTCCCATCCGAAGGTGCTCGAGGCCCTCGAGGTGTTTCCCGAAGCCGCAGGCTCGGTCGAGGTGAAGCTCAAGAGGCCGGCGTGAGACTCGGTGCCAAGATTTGAGCGCGCGAGGCGCGCGAGGAGCGAGAATGAAGTTTCGTGGTGGAATGGGTGAGCTGATGCGCCAAGCGAGCCGCATGCAGCGCCGGATCGAACAGCGACGCGAGGAGCTGAAGGCCGAAGAGTTCGAGGCTGGCGCGGGCAACGACCGCGTGAAGGCCAAGGCCAACGGCGCCGCCGAGCTCATCAGCGTGGTCATCGACCCGGAGCTCTTCGCTTCCGAGGGCTTGGAGATGACCCAGGACCTCGTGGTCGCTGCGTGCAACGCCGCGCTGGAGCAGGCGCGGACCCACGTGGACGCCGAGATCGAGAAGGTCTCGGGCGGCCTGAAGATCCCTGGCGTCGGCTGAGCCCTTGGCCACGGCGGATCCCTTGGGGGAGCTCGTCTCCCTGCTCGCGCGCCTCCCCGGCATCGGGGAGCGCACGGCGACGCGCCTCGCCTTCCACGTGCTGGCGACGGCCCCCGAGTACGCGCACGCGCTGGGTGCGTCCGTCGCGGCGATCCACAGCCGAATCCGCCGCTGTCGCGTGTGTGGCAACTACGGCGCCGAGGAGCGCTGCGCCATCTGTCTGGATCCGAGGCGCGACGGCTCGCTGATCTGCTGCGTCGCCCGCGTGCCCGACCTGAAGGCCATCGAGCAGAGCGGCAGCTATCGCGGGCGCTACCACGTGCTCCACGGTCTGCTCGCTCCCCTCGAGGAGGTCGGCCCGAGCCAGTTGCCGCTGGACTCGTTGGTCCGTCGCGTACGCGAGGAAGGCGTGGAAGAAATCATCGTGGCCACGCCGTTGAATGTCGAAGGGGAGGCGACGGCGCTCTACGTCGCGCAGACGCTTGCACCCCTCGGGGTGAAGGTGTCGCGCATCGCGAGCGGCGTCCCCCACGGCGGCGAGCTCGAATTCACGGATCGCGTGACCCTGGGGCGCGCGCTCATGGGCCGACGCGACGTGGACGAAGAGCGCCGCTAGCGGCCTCGCCAGCCCACCTCAGTAGGGGTGAGTCAGGGTCAAATAGTAGTAGGGCGCGTAGTCCTCGAGCGCGCTCGTGGCGACGTCGAAGCGGAGCACGAAGCTACGACCCCAGTAGATTCCCACGCCGCCGCCGAAGCCGAGCAGGAGCTGCGCACGATCCCCGCCGAAGTGTCGGTAGCTGACGCCGACGTAGCCCGCGTCGAGGAAGGCGAAGGTCAAGATGGAGAGCTTGTCGGGCCGACCGTAGAGCATGGCGCGCAGCTCGGTCTGACCCACGAGCTTGATGCGGCCGATGTAGCGACGCGCCCGGATGCCGCGGCCCATGTACTGCCCTCCGTAGGCGAGGTTGGACCAGATGCCGCCGATGCCGCCGAGCACCACGGTCGGCGCGCCGCCGAAGATGAGATCGGCCACGAGGCGCGAAGCCCAGACGAAGTGCTGCCTGCGGTCGAGTGGCAAGTAGAGGGCGCCGCCCAGGGTCAGTCCTGCCTAGTTCCAGGCGCTGCCCACGAAGAAAGCCGCCCCGCGCAAGCTCGCGTCGAGCACATAGCCCCGCGCGGGCTGACGCTCGTTGTCGCGCGTGTCGAGCAGCAAGCCCACTTCCGCCTCGGATCGCATGCCCTCTTCGCCATCGCCGTAATCCTGCGCGTACAGGCTCCCGGGGTAGCTGCCTCGTTGGCGGAAGAAGCCCGAGATCTCGTAGGCGAGATGCCAGCCGAAGTGCAGCTCGAGACCTGTGTGCCAAGGCTTGGCCCGCATGTCGAGCTCGAGCTCCGGCCTCGTCACTCGGAAGCGGTAGTAGCGATCGACGAAGTGTGCGTACTCGGGCGTGTCCGGGGAGAGGCCGGCCGCCAGCGCCGCGGCGCGCGCCACGTCCCCGGAGCAGCTCACGTCGTTGCCCAAGCCACAGTAGTTGCTGACGGGGGTGGCGATGAAGCGCGCCATGATCGCCAGGCGCAGGGGACGTCCGAAGAGGCCGATGCGTTCGTAGCGCACCTCGTCGTAGATCACCTTCTTGGTCGTGGCGGTGGCCAGAATCTGCAGACGGTCGCGGTAGGGCTCGTGACCCTCGGCGTGCCAGATGAAGGCGCCGAGGAGGATGCCCGCGAGCCCGACGTCCGAGCTGTAGCCGGCCAAGGGCAGGGCAAACCACTCGAAGGGATCCACGGGCTCCGACTCGGACGTCGACGCTTCTCCCGGCTCGTCCCCGGACGCGCTCGCCTCGCCCGACTCGGACGCATCCTCGTCCGCGCCGATGACGTCGGTGACCGAGGCGTCCTCAGCCACGCTCGCGTCGGCCGACTCGGCTACGTCCACGCCGGCGAGCTGACCGACCGCCGCATCCGACGCGTCTTCGACCA
This sequence comes from Myxococcales bacterium, assembly GCA_009992505.1. Taxonomy (GTDB): domain Bacteria; phylum Myxococcota_A; class Polyangia; order Polyangiales; family Houyiibacteriaceae; genus JAADHO01. The sequence continues at coordinate 700 of JAACVI010000450.1, read as the reverse complement.
CGCCCGCGTCGACCGGTGCCTCGACCACCGCCCCGGGCTCGGACGCTTCGGCTCCGAGAGGCAGCGAGCCGTCGGCGCGCTGGGCGTGAACCGGCACCGCGAGCCATAGGGCGGCGAAGCCGAGCGCGAGCGACGCGCATGGGGCAGCGAGTGCGACACGCATGAGCGCCTCGACGATAGCGCCTCGTGGGATCGTGGTCGACGAAGGCGCCGGGACGCGATACTCCTCGCGTGATCTCGGGCGTCCACGGAACGGCGACGCGCGGGGACTCAGAGCGGGAGCTACGGGATGAGCATGGGGCAGAGTCGAGCCAGACGCTTCGCAGACGCGGCGCTCGCCGCATTGGTGCTCCTGATCGTCGGCATGATGATCGTGCCGCTGCCGACCACGCTGCTCGACATCCTGATCGCCAGCAACATCTCGCTCGCCGTGCTGATGCTGCTGACGTCGATCTACATCTCGGGCGGGCTGTCCTTCACTGCCTTCCCCACGGTGCTGCTGATCACGACGCTCTACCGCCTGGCGCTCAACGTCTCGTCCACGCGCTTGATCCTGCTTCAGGCCGACGCGGGGCACGTGATCTTCGCCTTCGGCAACTTCGTCGTGCGAGGCAACTACGTGGTCGGCGGCGTGGTCTTCCTGATCCTGACGTTGATCCAGTTCCTGGTGATCGCGAAGGGCTCGGAACGCGTCGCGGAG
>JAACVI010000449.1 GCA_009992505.1 Myxococcales bacterium | reverse complement strand
GATGTCCGCCAGGGCATCCGTCGCGTATTCGAGTACGGCGCGCTCATGAGCCTCGATGCCCGTCGGTCCCAGCTCCTCGAGGTACTCGATGGCCGCGCCCAGACCGACCGCGCCGGCGATGTTGGGCGTGCCCGCCTCGAACTTGTAGGGCAGGTCATTGTAGGTCGTCTGCTCGAAGGTCACGCGATCGATCATGTCGCCGCCGCCTTGGTACGGCGGCATGGCCTCGAGCAGCGCGCGTCGACCGTAGAGCACGCCGATGCCGGTGGGGCCGTACAGTTTGTGGCCGCTGAAGGCGTAGAAGTCGCAGCCGATCTCCGAGACGTCCACGGCGATGTGAGGCGCGCTCTGGGCCCCATCGATCAGCACGACCGCGCCGGCGTCGTGGGCCGCGCGCGTCATCTCTTCGACAGGAAGCACGGTGCCCAGGGCGTTCGAGACGTGGGCGAAGGCGGCGACCTTGGTGCGCTCCGTCAGGCGCGCGCGAAAATCTTCGAGCAGCACGTCGCCCGAGTCGGTGATGGGCACGACGACGAGCTTGGCGCCGGTGCGCTCACAGACGAGCTGCCAGGGCACGATGTTGGAGTGATGCTCGAGCCCCGTGATCAGCACCTCGTCGCCTGGCCCGAGCGTGCTCCCGTAGCTCGACGCCACGAGGTTCACGGCCTCGGTCGTGCCACGCAGCAGGATGATCTCCTGACGCGATCCTGCGCCGAGGAAGCGCTGCACGTTGTCGCGCGCGCCCTCGAAGGCGGCCGTGGCGCGCTGCGAGAGTGTGTGCACGCCGCGATGCACGTTGGCGCAGTCCCGGGCGTAGATCGCCGCCACGGCGTCGATCACCCGCTGGGGCTTCAACGCGGTCGCGCCGCTGTCGAGATAGGTCAGCGGCTGCCCGTTGATCTGCTGCGCCAGCGCCGGGAAGTCTTCTCTGGCGTGCTTGGCCGAGAAGAGCGGCAGGGTCTGGGTGGCGGAAGGGCGCGTCACGAACGGTGCGCGATCTTCATTGGACGTCATCAAAGCTCCTCCAGGTCCAGTTCGGTGTCGCCGAAGCGTGCGAGAAAGGTGCCTTCGACCCGAGCGCGCGCGGATTCGGGGATGCCCGTCAGCACGCTCTTCACGAAAGCCCAGGTCAGGATCGTACGCGCGTCCGCGAGTGGGATGCCTCGTGCGCGCAGGTAGAAGAGCGCCTCTTCGTCCAGCGCGCCGACGGTGTTGCCGTGGCTGCAGACGACGTCGTCCGCCTCGATCTCCATGTGGGGCTTGGCGTCGACGCGGCCGTTCTCGGAGAGCAAGAGCGTGGCGATGTTCTGATGCGCTTCGGTCTTCTGCGCGTCGTGGGCCACGGCGACGATGCCGTCCATGACGACGCGCGCGCGTCCGTCGAGCACGCTGTGGAAGCGCTGGTGGCTGGTGCAGTGGGGCGCCGCGTGTTCGAGCCAGACGTGGGCGTCGGCGACCTGGGAAGCGGTGGCGTGGGTCGCGCCGAAGAGCGCGCACTCGGCGCCGGGCTCGGCCAGGGTGACGCGCACATCGGTCCGGCTCAACGCGCCTCCGAGGGTGGCGAGGTGAAGCTGATAGTGCGCGTCGCGCGCCACGCGCACGTCGAGCTCGGCGACGTGATGCGAAGGCGCGTCGAGCAGGCGCAGATGCCGGAGGCGCGCGCCCTGACCCACGAAGATCTCCGCCACGGGGCCGGCGAAGCTCGCCCCGTCCGTCTCGCCGGCGTAGTGCTCGAGAAGCGTCAGGCTCGAGCGCTCTTCGAGCTCGACGACGAGACGCGGGAAGCTGGCGCGCCCACCGCTCGCCTGGTGGACGAGGGAGAGCGGCAGCGTCGCCTGAACG
>JAACVI010000448.1 GCA_009992505.1 Myxococcales bacterium | reverse complement strand
GGCGCGTGACACCACGGGCCCGACACAGGACGCCGCTCGCGCCATCTTGCTGGAGGCTTCGCGCCCTGCCACCGAGTGATCGGCGGGCTCAGCCGACCGCCCGCAGCAAGCCCCGCTGCGGGTTCAGCCGGTGGCCTTTCTCGATCCATGCCCACACGCCAGCGGAATGAGCGCGAGGGCCGCGCGCAGCGCCGGCCCAAGCGACCGCCCGGTGGGTTCGGACGGGGGCGGGGAGCGAGCGCCCCCGCAGCCACCGGCGGAGCGGTACACCGGTACCGCGACCGAGGTGGCGAGGAGCAAAGCCGCTCCACGGCCCCGGCTGGGCCCACAGGCGCGCCTACCCCTCGAAGGAGTCGAGGCCGCGCAGGGTGTCCGCAATGATGTCGTGCTCGCCCTCGATGCCGACGGCGTAGCGCACGAGGCTGTCGGGGACGCCGAGGTTCTGGCGCTGGTCTGCGTCGAGCTCGAAGTAGCTCATGCGCGCCGGCTGCTCGATCAAGGAGTCGACGCCGCCGAGGCTGGGCGCGATGCGGGGCAATCGGCAGGCGTCGATGAAGCGACCCGTGGCTTCGAGCGAAGCCTCGAGTTCGAAGGAGACCACGCCGCCGAATCCGCTCATGGTGCGGGTGGCCACGGCGTGACTCGGATGGGAGGCGAGCCCCGGATACCAGACGCGACGCACGCGTGGGTGGCCTTCGAGGGCCTGGGCCAGGGCGAGCCCCGTGCGGTTCTGGGCCTCCACGCGCAGCGCGAGCGTCTTCAATCCGCGCAGGCAGAGGAAGGCGGCGTGGGGATCGAGCACGGCACCCATCTCGTGGTGCAGCTCACGCACGAGCGAGACGAGGCCCGCGTTTCCCACCAGCACTCCACCGAGCACGTCATGATGACCCGCGAGGTACTTGGTCGCGCTGTGTGCCACCAGGTCGACGCCCAGCTCGAGCGGGCGCAGGTTGATCGGCGTGGCGAAGGTGCTGTCCACCAGCGTCTTCACCCGCTGGGCACGGCAGATGGCGCTCATGCGCTCGAGGTCGAGCACGATCTGGAAGGGATTGGTCGGCGCCTCCGAGATGACCAGGCGTGTCTCGGGCCGCAGCGCAGCCTCGAGTCCATCCACGTCGCCCGGAGCGAGCAAGGTGTGGTCGACACCGAAGCGAGCCAGGAAGTCGCGTACGAAATGGCGCGTGCGTCGGTAGCAGTCCGCGAAGAGCACGACGTGGCTGCCCGAGCGGGTGAGCGCGAGGATGGTGGTGGTGAGCGCCGCCATGCCGCTGGCGAAGGCGAGGCCGTCGCCCGCACCCTCGAGCTCCGCCACGCGCTCCTCGAGCAGGCGCGCCGTCGGGTTTCCGTAGCGACCGTATTCCTGCCCGGGTCCGCCGCGTCCCTCGAAGAAGGCGACCAGCTCGGCCGTGTCCGCGAAGGCGTAGCTCGCGGTCTGCACGATCGGAGGCGTGAGCGCGTGATGGGCGTAGCGCGCAGGCTCGGCACCGCGCACGACGCGCGTCTTGATCGAGACCTCGGGATCCTTGGGTTTCGTCATCGCGCGCCACGATATCACGCCAGCCCCAGGCATCGCGCCGCGACCGGTTCATGCCCCGGCCGAAGCAGGTCGCGATCACGGCTGTGGCACGCAAGATGGTCTGCGTACTGTACGCGATGATGCGGGATCAGCAGCCGTTCGACCCACGAACCCCTCGCTCACGCGAGCTCACGCAGCGACGCGAGACGCTCTGTGGAGAAGGGAGCCACGCCAGCAGATAGAACCACCGAACGTCGGCCCGGCAGAAGCGAGCGCTTCAGGCGGACCACGGACGTCCTTCGACGTCGGTCCAAAGATGGTAATCGCGACCAGCCCCGTGAGTCTCTCGAGCTCGGGCAGGCGAATGCGGCCCATCGACGGATCCCCTCCTGTGCCACGAGCACGAATCGTCGATTGGGACCGAACGCCGTCCGTCCGCGGAGCCCTCCTCCTGAGCCTGCTTGCCGTGCCCTGTATCAGTCACCCAACGGGTGCACGCCTTGAACGAGATGAGCCAAGCAGCGCAGCTCGATGGAAGCCGCGGTTCGGCCGTGGCTGGGCCCGAGACTAGTGCTGGTCGCGATCGATGCCGGGATGCGTCGGATCCCCGGGCTCGTGGCGCCGATTGCCCGTGACGAAGGTTCCGTCCGCGGCGGGCAAGGAGAGCAGCGTCTCCTTGTCGTAGAGGAAGTGGTCGCGATGGGTCGAGGCCGGCATGTGCACGCCCGTGTCCATGCGGA
>JAACVI010000182.1 GCA_009992505.1 Myxococcales bacterium | reverse complement strand
TTCTGGTATCGTGCGCGCCCATGAACACCGTCACGCGTCTCGCCCTGCTCGCGCTCCTGGCCTCCATCACGCTCGTCGCGCCCGCCTGTCACGACGAGCCAGCGGCGCCCGTGGAGTCCACCGCTCCCGTGGTCGGAGCCATGGAGCTGCCCATCTCCTTGCGCCGCGAGTCGGGAGCTCCCGCCGGCGCCGCCCACATCGAGGTGGCTCAGGATCGTCTGCGCTACGAGGGCCGCACGCTCTTCGAGATGACCGCCGGTCAGCTTCCCGACTCGGAGATCGTGGAGCGCGTCATCACCAAGCTGAAGGCCGCCCTCGACACGGGCGCCGGACATCGCAGCGCGGTTCTTCGCATCAGCTCCGTCACGCCGTGGTCGACCACGCTCGCCATCTTCGAGACCCTGGCCTCGTCGAACATCACGACGGCTGCCTTCGAGGTGCGCGTCGCGGGCGGAGCGGACAGTGGCTACCTCACCATCGACCACTTCGAGCTGGCCGATCCGAGCGACGAGATCACGCCCATCGCGGGCCCTGGGCAGCGCACCTGGGACGACTTCAGGGCTCAGTGGCAGGCGGCTCACGACGCCTGTCGCGAGGCCGACTACGTGGACTGCGCCTACGTGCCGCAGAACATCGCCCAGGGCGGCCAGGTGCAGATGACGCTCTTCGCGCGCGGCAACGCCGTGAAGATCCAGTTCGATCGCTTCGGCGCGGACGACCCGGACGCGCCCGCGCCCGTGCAGCTGCTCGAGGGCATCCCCCAGGCAGCCGCCGCGGTCCCCGACGACCAGCAGCCGCCCGCCGTGACGGCGGCCTTCACCTGGCGATCGCGCGCTCTGACCAGCCCCGACAGTCCCATCTCGAAGGCCGTGCGCGGCCTGTGTGGCGCGCAGCCCTGCGCCGCGCTGGTGACGGCCGAGGGCCAGACCATGACCATGCGCCTGGTGTCGTTCCTCGGCGCGGTCTACCCGGACGGCGCCCCGGCGCCCGTACTGCGATTGCAGCGCAACCCGCCCGGACGCTGACCCGAGGTCGCGGGTGGCCGCGACTTGCCCGCTCGCGCAGGGACGAGCCCGCCTGGCGCAGAGGTCAGAGATAGGGCTCAGAGATAGACGAGCCAGGCCATGGCGACGGCGACGCTGCCGACGATGGCCTGCAGCGGCAGACCGACCTTCAGGAAGTCGGAGTAGCGATAGCCGCCAGGGCCATAGACCATCAGGTTCGTCTGGTAGCCGGTGGGCGTGCTGAAGGCGGTGCTGGCTGCGACGGCGATGATCAATGCCGTGGGCAGGAGCGGTAGCTCAGGCATCTGCGCGCACGCGGCGGCGGCGACGGGGAACATCAAGGTTGCGGCCGTGGTCGTGGTCACGGCTCCCGCCAGCAGCGCCGTGGTCGCGTACAGCACCAGCAGCAGGCCCACCGGCCCGAGCGGGATGGCCACGCCGAGGATCACCTCGCCAAGCGCGGTCGCCGCGCCGCTGTGATCGAGGGCGACGCCCAGACCCAGCGCCGCCGCCACCGCGACCAGCACGCGAAGCTCCAGCGATTGTCGCGCCTCCTGTCCGGAGACGCAGCGTGTCATGAGCATCGCCGCCGCCGCGGCCAGCGTGGCCGTCAACAAGGGCAGCAGGCCGGCGACGTTGACGACCACCATGGACACGAGGATCAGGATCGCGAGCCAGGCCTTCTCGTGCCGTGGTGGGGTGCTGCCCTCCACCGGCGCCACCAGCGCGAAGCTGGGGTCGTGGCGGTACTTCTCCGCGAAACGCGGGTGGGTCTCGAGCAAGAGCACGTCGCCCGCGCGCAGCACGATGTCGCCGATCTTGGCGGGGATGCGCTCGCCCTGGCGATGCACGGCGATCACCGCCGCGTTGAAGTGCGTGCGAAAGGCGGCGGCGCGGATGGTGTTGCCCTCGAGCACGGATTGGGGCGCGATCACGGCCTCGACCCAGCGCCGCTCGCTCTTGCCCTCGAGCCTGCGCGCCTCCTCCGTCTCGGGGACCAGGCGCATCTTCCGCAGGTCGACCGCGCTGTCGAGGATGCCGGTGAAGCGCAGCTTGTCGTCCGCGTAGAGTCGGGTGGACGGAGGCACGGCGGGCAGCACGTGGCCGTCGCGCTCGATCTCGTACAGGTAGAGCTTCTCCAGCGAACGCAGCCCAGCCGCCTCGATGGTCTGACCCACGACCGGCGAGCCTCGCTCGACGCGCAGAGAGAGCGTGTACTCGCGCATCTCCTCACGCCGGGAGCCTCGCTCGCGCTTCCCCTTGGACAGCCCGCGCGAGATCAGGACGGTGGCCAGGACACCGACCACGAAGACGGGCAGGCCGAGCCAGGTGATGTCGAAGAGACCCATCTGCGAACCCGGTGAGCGCGCGGCGTAGAGCCCCGCCACGACCAGGTTGGTGCTGGTTCCGATCAGCGTGCAGGTGCCACCCAGGATGGAGGCGTAGCTCAGGGGCATCAGCAGATCGCGTGGGTTCAGCCCCGAGCGCCGGGCCCAGTCACGGACCAGCGGGATGAACATGGCGACCACGGGCGTGTTGTTCAGGAAGGCGGACAATCCTCCCACCGGCAGCATCAACCGCAGCTGAGCGCGCCAGCGAGTCGGGGGTCTGCCGAGGGCGCGCCGCGCGATCCAGTCGAGGCCCCCCGTCTGCCGCACGCCCGCGGCCACGATGTAGAGCGCCGCGATGGTCACGACCGCGGGGTGGCCGAAGCCGCGAAAGGCGTCCTCGGGGCTGAGCACGCCCGTGGCCACCAGGACGGTGAGTCCTGCCACCAGCACCATGTCCGGGCCCGCCAGGTCGGAGGCCATGACAGCCACCGTCGCGGCGACCACGGCGAGCGTGATCCATGCATCGGCCGTCATCGACGCCCGAGCCTATCAGCTTCCCCATGCAGGGGCCCCTTTCCCGGCGGCCGGGTCGATGGCAAAGTAGGGCATGCGCTGTCTTCGCCCCTTGGCCTATTCCTCGCTGCTGATGCTCGGTGCCTGCAGCGCCATCATCTCACCCGATGGTTCCTCCCTGCGTGATCCCGAGCCAGGCATGGATGCCTCCGCGGACGGGGGTGGCACGGACGCCGCGCCTCCGCCGGACGGCGGCATCGACTCTGGTGTCGACGCCGCGACGGACTCGGGCCTCGACTCGGGCCTCGACTCGGGCCTCGACTCGGGCCTCGACTCGGGCCTCGACTCGGGCACGGACTCCGGCGTGGACGCAGGGCCGACCTGTCCCGCGAGCTGCGCCCTCGGGTGCCCGGCGGACTCGAGCCGCTGCTTCGGGCTCGTCCCCTCCAACGTGCCCGCGACGCTCTTCGATCCGGCGGCCGACAATCTGATCATCGAGGGTGACGCTTCCCTCTATTTCGACACCTCCGAGTGCAGCGCCACCAGCGTGGCCAGTCACGTCGTGCCGCTCTCGGACGGCAGCCAGGCCTGCGTCTTGGTCATCCACGACATGCGCATCGACCCCGCGGCGAGCCTCACGGTGGCCGGCGCTCGACCTCTGATCGTGTTGGCCAGCGGTGACGTGACCATCCACGGCACGCTCGACGCCTCGGCCAGGATGGACGAGCCCGGCGCGGGCGGTTTCCTCGGTGGCGTCAATGATCCCATCGGTGGCCGTGGACCCTCGGGCGGTGAAGGCGGCGAACACGTGCGCAACTTCGAGGATGGCGGCGGCGGTGGCGGCGGTCTGTGCGGCGCGGGCGGCAACGGCGGCAACGGCGGCGGCGCGCGCGGCGGACGCGGCGGAGTCGCGATCACGGCGACCTGGGATCTTCAACCGCTGACGGGCGGCAGCGGCGGCGGTCGCGGTCGCGGCACCTTCGCGGGCGGCGAGACCAACGCGGGCTATGGAGGCGCAGGCGGCGGCGGCCTGCAGATCACGGCGCAAGGTTCGATCGTCGTCGATGGCTCGATCCTCGTGGGCGGTGGCGGCGGCCTGCCCGGTGACAACCGCATCCCGACGGGCAACTGGGGCTCGGGTGGCGGTGGCGGCTCCGGCGGCGCTCTCTTGCTCGAGGCGCGCCCTCCGTGAACGTGGTCTCTGCCTTGCTCGACGCGGCGGGCGGCGGTGGCGGCGCCATCGGTGACAGCGGCGGCGCGGGCGGGCCCGGCATGGACGGACGCGACACCTCGGATCGCGCGGCGGGCGGCGCGCCCATCGGCACCGTCGGCGCGGGCGGTTTGGGCGGCGGCGCCGCGGTCCTCGCAGGCGATCCCGGTGAAGGGGTCATGCCTTCGCCCGTGAACGGCGGCGGCGGTGGTGGCGGCGCGGGCTGCATCCTGGTGCGCAACGCCGACGGCGCTCTGCCGGTGGTCGGGACGCTCACGCCCTCGATCGCGCCCGCTTATCGAGCCATGCCCGTCGTCCGGCGCTGAGCGCGCCGCTCAGCCAATCGATCCGCGACGCGAGTCGATTCAGCGCAGCGTGACCAGGGATCCGCCGAGCGGCCTCAGGGCGCCCCGCACCGCGGCGCTCAAGGCGCTGCTCTCGAGCGTGTCCCCACTGCCCGCGGCCGTCGCCTGGCCCGTGAGCATCATGCGAATCGATCCGCCGCGGCGCTCCGCCACGATCAGGCTGACTTCGCAATGCACCTGGCTGCGACCGGCCACGCGTCGACGCTCGAGGCGCGTGACGGCACCGCCCACGAGGTAGCGCGCGTCGGGCAGGGCCGTCACGCGCACGCCACCGAGCCGTGAGAGTTCGAGGGCGAGGGTCTCGCGCAGGACCTCTTGGGTCGTCCCGTTGGAGGTCAGCGCGCCGATCGCCACGCCGGGTAGCGTCGCCCGTCGCTGTCCTTCGCCGTCGCTGGCCGCGCCTAGCGCACCCACCACAATCGCCACGGCGCAGAGCCGCGCCACGAGTCGTGCATCGATTCGCCTCATCGAGCCTCCATGGGATCCGCGGTCGCCCCCGCGTTTCGATCCAACACCTTCAGCTAAAGCAATGCGCGCCCATGGGTCAAAAAAGCGGCGAGGGGACTCGTGCGAATCGGCGTCTCGGCGCTACCTTCCAGCCATGCGCGGGCCCGTACGTTGGTTACTCCTCTGCACTCTGTTGGCAGCTTGCGCCGATCAGAGCGTGGCGGCTTCGTCGCTGCCATCCCCCACGCATGCACCCCAGGGGGTGAGCGTAGAAACGACTTCGGCCGATGGCTCCGCTGGCGCACCGCTGCCCGCGCAGGTGATGCGTGGCATCTGTCTCGCCCACAGCTATCAAGCTTCGGGATCCGCTGGCTACGGCTCCGGGACCAGCGCTCGCTCCCTCGACGAACTCCACGCTCTGGGCGTGGGCTGGGTGAGCCTCACGCCCTTCGGCTTCATGGGCGGACTGGACGCCGACGCCGTGCGGCCCATCTTCGACACGCCCGCTGGCGAGACCGACGCGCGGCTGCGCGCGGAGATCCAGGCGGCCCACGCGCGACAGCTGAAGGTCCAGCTCAAGCCCCACCTCTGGATCCGCGGCGGAGCGTGGCAAGCGCAGATCGATCCCGGCGACGACGCGGCCTGGACGCGTTGGTTCGCGAGCTACCGCGCCTGGCTGCTGCACTACGCGCACCTCGCCGCCGTCGAAGGGGTCGATGCGCTGGTCGTGGGCGTCGAGCTGGGCTCGTCCGTCGCGAAGCAGCCCGAGAGTTGGCGCGCGTTGATCCAAGAGGTGCGCGGCTTCTTCCACGGGCAGCTCCTGTATGCGGCCAACTGGGACGCCGTCTCTCGCGTGCCCTTCTGGGACGCCCTGGACGCCATCGGCGTGCAGTTCTACCCGCCGCTGGCGGATGGCCCCGGGGCCTCCCTCGCGTCTCTCTCCGAGCGCGCGGGTCGTGCCCTCGACGTCTACGCCGAGCTCTCGCGTCGTGTGTCCCGGCCCGTCGTCCTGACCGAGGTGGGCTATCGATCGTCCGCGGACGCGACGCTCCATCCCCAGGCGTGGCCCGAGCGCGATCACGCGCCCACAGTCGATCAAGACGCTCAGGCGTTGGCCTATCGTGCGCTGCTTGGCGCCGTGGCCGCACGAAGCTTCGTGCGCGGTGTCTTCGTCTGGAAGTGGTTCACGGATCCGGCCAGCGCGGAGGAGGGACCGACGGGCTTCTCGCCTCGCGGCAAGCCGGCCGAGGCCGTGCTCCGGCGCTTCTACGCCTCGCCGCCCACGGCGCGGAGCTCGTCCGACAGCACCACGCGTCGCATGGCATCGGGCGAGAGCGCCAGCGACACCAGCGCGCGTCCCAGGCGCCTGGCATCGGTCGAGCGATAGCGCTCCTGCATGCGCCGCGCACCGAACGCGCCCACGCCCGAGAGCGCGACGTCGACCAGGCCCGCGCCCAGGCTCTCGCCCGGACGCTTCTCATCCCGTTGCCCGAGGATGAAGGACGGACGCGCGATGACGTAGTCCATGCCGCTCTCCTCGAGCTCGGTCTCGAGCTGATGGCGCACGCGCAGATAGGGGTTCTTCGACCCAGGCGAGACGCCCATGGCGGAGAGGTAGATGAAGCGCGCGTCGGGCGCACCGCGGCTGGCGGCGGCGAGCAGCATGGCCGTGAGGCCGTAGTCCACCGTGTCGTAGGTCTCGACATGCCCCGCCTGCGCCGCGCGTCGCCCACGTCGACGGGTCGTCCCGAGCAGGGCGAAGATGGCGTCCGGAGCGCGGGCGCGCAGGCTCTCTTCGAGCGCCTCCTCGTCGAAGGGCGTGGTGTCGACCTCGGCGCCCTGGGCCTCGAAGACCTCCGTCCAGTACTCCCTGCGAGGCGAGTCGGGGCGAACGTGCGCCACCACGTCGTGTCCGAGACCGCGTCCGACGTGCAGCACTTCGCGGCCGGTCAGCCCGGTCGCGCCCACGATGAAGAGCCTTGCCATGGCGGGAGGATGCGGACGCGCGTGCCCGCGAGCAAGTTCAGAGCGGCCAGCGTCCGCGGTAGGCGCGTTCGATGCGGCTCACGCGTCCGTCTGCGTCGACGATGTAGTCCGTCGGCCAGTGGGCTCCGCCGCGCGAGCCTTCCACGGCTAGGTAGCGGTCGTACAGGTCGTAGCCCAAGTTCTCCGTGCTGCCGTCCGGCGACAGGATGGCGCCGTCACCGATCTCGAGCCCCGGGAAGACGTCGAGGCCCAGGTAGGCGACGAGGCGCCCGTCGATGAAGGACGCAACCACCATCGCGGGATGGGCCGGGCTGCCGTGTCGTGTCTGCCATGCGAGCTCCATCAGCTCGGGCCACATCAGAGCGCAATCGGGCTGATAGATCACCAGGCGGGCCGGCGCGGGTCGCACGGTGATGGGCTGGCCGAGGGCATCCCGGAAGCCGAGCGAGGGCACGCCGTCGCCCGGGCGCAGTCGGGCGCGCGCGGAGCTGTCCGCCTGCAGCAGCAGCACTTCGGTCATGGTCTGCTGTCCAGGCAGGACTTGGCCCGCGATGCGCAGCCGCCGGAAGTCGACGGGCGACAGCCACAGCCTGGCCGCCGTCGGCAGATGACCCAGCACGCTCGTGATCTCCGAAGCCTCGAAGGCGACGCGCAGCTCCCCGCGTCCAGGCACGGTCACGCGAGTCAGCATGGGACGGCCGGAAGGCCCCGGGGCGTCGAGGAACACGTCGAGCAGCACGTCCGCGGAGCCCTCGTTGCGGATGCCCACGTGAGCGACGCCTTCGTTGTCGAAGGGCGCGTTCCAGGAGGCGTCCACCGAGAGCGGCGCGCCGCCGCGATCCACCGCGAGCCGACTGATGCGTGAGAAGTCGGCGACTACGAGATCGTCCCCGGCGAAGCGCAGATCGCGGACGCCGGCACTGGCCGGCTCGAAGCCGATCAAGCGAACGGGCGAGTCGGCGAGGTCGTAGAGGTAGACGCCCGTGAGGCAGCCGACCGCGAGCATGTCCCCTTGCAGATCCGCCGCGTCGGCCACGCATTGGGGGTGAACCTCGGCGACGCTGCGAATCGCGCCCCCGCTCACGTCCAGCACGCGCACGCCTTCGGATCCCAGCGCCACGAGCGCGCGATCGTCGACCAGACGCACGGCGAGCGGTGCGCCCTCGAGCGGCAGCGCCGCCTCCTCCGTTCCAGCGCCGGGGGCGAGCAGCACCAGGCCGCGGTCGAGGTCGAGCAAGACCGTATGGGTGCTGTTGGCGTCGACCGTGACGGCGTTTCCGGCGTAGAGGGTGGCGAAGTTCGAGAGCGCTCCTGCCGCGCCGATCGTGGCCTGGAGCAATCCGCCCGGTCCGGCGGCGGCGTACAAGAGCGCGCCCGAGATCGCGAGGGATCCGATGGGTCCCGCGTCGGTGGTGGTGGTGGACCGGAGCTGGACGTTGGCCGGATCGCTGACGTCGTACGCACGAACGCGACCGGCTGCTCCGACGTCGCTTGGATCGGGCGCGGCGCAGAAGACCGTCTGGCTCCGCGCGTGGCCTGCCACGGTCGTGCAGCGCAGCGCGGGCGAAGACGACAGGGCCAGGAACTCGAGCGTGCCGTCGTCGGCGAGTCGATAGGTCGTGATCGAGCTGAAGGAATTGGCGACGAAGGCGAGATCTCCCATCAGGCTGAGCTGGGTCATGTGGCCCGTGCCCTCGAATCCGTAGGGGTCGTCGAAGTCGCGTCGCCGCAAACCCAGGCGTGGCAGGGGCAGCGTGCCCGCTGGCGCCACCACGGGGTGGCTGTCCGTCGTCTGCTCCGGGGCGCGTGGGGCGAGCTGCTGATCCTGGGGCTCCGAGATCCCGGTCGGGTTCACGGTCGCCGGCGGCACGGGCGCAGTCGCCCCCGAGGGCGAAGCACAGCCGGTCATGAGGGCGCTCGCCCACAGCACCTTCGTCGCCCATCGCATCCGCATCAGCATGACGCCTTCGGTCTCCGCGTCAAAGGCCAGGCGTCATCTGGCCCCATGGCGTGGGCCGCTCCATACTCGCCCGATGCGCTTCCACGAGACTGTCCACGGGGTCTACTTCGACGACCTCGACGCCTTCCGGATCCTGCACAACGCTCGCTACCTCGTGCTCTTCGAACGCACGATCGGCTCGTTCTGGCAGAAGCTCGGCTTCGGCGGTCCCCTCGACGCCCAGAGCGAGCCCGACCAGTACCACCTCGTGCGTCAGAACGTGGTCGACTACCTCAGCCCGGTCGAAGGCGTGGGCGAAGTGCGCGTGCGCATCTGGGTCGAGAAGCTCGGTCGCACCAGCCTGACCTTCGGCTTCCGCTGTCTGCCCCTCGATCAGGATCTCGACTACGCCACCGGCTGTCGCGTGCTCGTGCGCGTCGATCCCAAGACCCGTCGCCCCGTGCCCTGGACCGATCGCTTTCGCGAGATGCTGGAGCCGTACCGCAAGGACCTCTGAAGCTCGGCCTCGGATCAGCGGACCCGGGCCGCCACCGAGCTTCGTGGCGTCCCGAAGTGCGGTTGCGATGGCGCATGGCCGTTGCTCGTTTGCGGCGCGGGGCGCCGCCTTGGGCCGTCGATGCATCTGGTCTTGCTGAGCCTGGGCGCGATCTCTCGCCCGCACGATAGCGGCAGCGGCGACGCGGGCGCGGGTGGTGACGCGGGCGCGAATGACGCGAGCCCTGACGCAGGCGGGAGCGGTGGTGCCGGCGCGAGCGGGCTCGAGCAGTCCACGTCAACAGCGGACATCACCCCGGGCCGGCCTCCGCCCCGACGGCAGCCTCTTTGCGCTTCCGGGCGGCCCGGACTATGGAAGCAACCTGCGGCTCGCGCGAATGCACGCTGGGTCGTGGACTTCGCCGTCCCCTTGAGAGGAGCCTGACCCATGAATCGTGCTCGGCATATCCTCTTGGCGTTGATCGTTCTGCTGCCGCTCGGCTGCGGCGACGACTCGACGCCGTCCGATGCCGCCGTCGACACCTCGACCGCCTGCGACCCCTGGGGCGCCGCTTGCACCGCGGGATCGTCCTGCTGCTCCGGCGTTTGCAACGGAGGCGCGTGCACCGCTCCTCCGGGTGCGCACCGCGAGAGCGGCCCGTGCACCACCGCGGCCGACTGCGCCTCGCTCGCCTGCGTCGGCGGGACCTGCGCCGCGACCGGCTCGTGCGCCATCGAAGGCGCGACGTGCGCGACGCCCGCCGACTGCTGCTCGAACGTGTGCGAGGCGAGCCACTGCGCATCCCTCGGGATCTGTGCGGCGGACGGCGACGTCTGCACCGGCAACGGCGACTGCTGCGCGGGCGAGTGCGCCGACACCCCCGACGGCAAGCGCTGCCGTCATCTCGCCGACTGCCGAGTCACCGGGGCGGTGTGCACCGACGCCGTCCAGTGCTGCGGTCGCTCCTGCGTCGACGGACGGTGCGAGCGCCTCGCGGACTGCGCTCCCGCCGGCGAGATCTGCACCGGCGAAGCGGACTGCTGCTCGGCCAGGTGCCTCACCACCGCCGACGGCCCGAAGCGCTGCGTGCGCCTCGGCGGCTGCCTGGTCGCCGGTGAAGTCTGCGCCGCGGGCGGGGACTGCTGCAGCGCCTCCTGCGGGCCCGCCGGGGCGACTCCGCCGCGCTGCCAGGCGGCGACCGCGCCGCTTCCGGACGGCGAGATCTGCGACGGCGCGGGCGAGTGCGCCGGCGGTGCGTGCGACGACGGCGACCGCGGCCGCAAGCGCTGCCTCGGCACCGACGCCTGCTCGTCCGCCGTCGGAACCGCATGCTCCTGGCCGCTCGACTGCTGCTCCGGCTACTGCCTGGCCGGCACCACCGGCTTCGCCTGCGCCGCCGCCTGCGTCGCCTCCGGCGGCTCCTGTGCCGCCGACGAGGACTGCTGCTCGCACAACTGCATCAGCGACTTCGCAGGCACGCTGTCCTGCTCGCCGAACTGAACGCCTTCCAGACCCAGCGCCCGCCGCCCCGCCGGTCGCTCAGGGCGCCGCCGGCTCCGCCGCCACGTTGCTCCGACCCGGGGGAGGGGTGTCGCGCAGGCGCGACGAGAGCCCGACGTGACTTGACTTGGAATACGCCGGACGCCGGGGAGGAAGAGCGTTGAGCGTCGGGGTCTACTCGCAGCGCAGGTCGCGATTGCAGAGCTGTCCGGTCGGGCAGTCCGTGTTCTGGATGCACTCGCGGCACTCGCTGTCGATGCAGAAGGGCTCGGCGGCGCCGCAGTGCGCGTTCTGTGTGCACTCCCGGCAGCGCCCGCGACCCTGATCGCAGATGGGTTTGTCCGCCGGGCAGTCCGAGTTCGAGACGCAACGCACGCAGATGTGCTGCGCGGGGTGGCAGAGCTCGTCCACGTCGCAGTCGGCGTCCGAGGCGCACATGGGTCGGCAGCTCCCGCGATCACATTGGGGCTCGGCGGCGCCGCAGTCCGCGTTGATTCGGCACTCGACGCAGCGCTGGCGGTCCGTGTCGCAGAAGGGATCGCCGCCGCCGCAGTCCGCGTTGTTGCGGCACTCGGCGCAGAAGCCGTCACCGTTGCAGATGGGATCGCCCGACGGGCAGGCCGCGTTGTTCGCGCACTCGACGCAGAAGCCGCCCGCGCACGAGGGCGTCTGGCCACCGCAGTCCGCGTCGCCCGTGCAGCGCGCGCCGTAGCCCGGTGCGCCGGCGCCTCCCGAGCTGCACGCGAGGGCGAAGAGCAGGAAGAGGGGCGAGAGTGTGAGTCGAGCGAGTCGGGGCATGGTGCATTCCTTGGGCTTGGGGGGCACGACCGGGCCCACGGAGGGCGGCTGTCGAGACATGGGCACGAAGGATAGCAAGCACGGTTCCAAGCCAGAAGCGTCGGCGAATCGGCGCAGACCCCGCCGTCGTCGTCGACCACCAGCACACGCGCCATACCCACCTCGCAAGTGATGAGCGTCCCCAAGAGAGGCATGTGTACGGTGAACGGACAGCGAGATTGGGCGTTTTCCCCCACAATTGGGCCACGACGCGCGTGGAATGGGGCTTGCTCTACTCACCTACTCTGGAGGTGTCCATGGACATGCGTCGTATCGGCTTGGTGGTTTTCTTTGGTCTGGGGCTCGCGCTGGGATGCGGCGGTGGCGGTGGCGGCACCAGCCCTCTACCCGACGGTGGTCTGCCCGATGGGGCCACGGGTGACGGCGCGACGCCGACCTGCAGCTCGCCGCAGATCGCCTGCGGCTCGTCCTGCGTGGACGTCTCGAGCGACCAGATGAACTGCGGCGGCTGCGGCAACGCCTGCGGCCTGGGCCAGAACTGTACGAGCGGGGTCTGCGCCTGCAGCACCGGGCTGGTGACGTGCGGATCCGACTGCGCCGATCTCTCGAGCGATCCGATGCACTGCGGCCGCTGCGGCAGCTCCTGCGACACCGGCGCGACCTGCGTGTCCGGCGCCTGCGCCTGTCCAAGCCCGAGCGTGGCGTGTCCCGGCTCGTGTGCGGACCTCTCCTCCTCGACCACGGACTGCGGCACGTGCGGCAACGCGTGCAACCCCGGCGCGGTCTGCACCAGCGGCGTGTGCAACTGCCCGAGTGGTACCACGGACTGCGGCGGTGGCTGCACCACGGGTCTGATGGCCGACCCGCTCAACTGCGGCACCTGCGGCTACACCTGCGCGGACGGCGCGACGTGTGAGGCTGGCGTCTGCACCTGCCCGGCGGGCCAGATCGTGTGCGGCGGCGTGTGCGTCGACGTCTCGAGCGACGAAGCCAACTGCGGCAGCTGCGGCAACGACTGCCCGACGGGTGGCACCTGCACCAGCGGCGTGTGTCAGTGCGCAGGCAGCCTGCTCGCTTGTGGCGGCACCTGCGCGGACGTCTCGACCGACGTGCGCAACTGCGGCAGCTGCGGCAACCGCTGTCCCGCTGGCGGCAGCTGCGTCAGCGGCGCCTGCACGTGTCCGGCTCCGCTCGTCTTCGATGGCGGCGCTTGCCGTGATCTCGCCGCCGATCCCAACCACTGCGGCAGCATCGGCAACCAATGCAACGACACCCAGTACTGCACCTCGGGCAGCTGCGTCTGTCGGCCCGGCCTGACTCTGGTCTCCGGCAACTGCGTCGATCTTCAGACCGATCCCAACAACTGCGGCGTCGCGGGCAACACCTGCGGTGGCGTCATGGTCTGCTCCGCCGGTAGCTGTCAGGTCGTGTGCTCCGGAGGAACGAATCGCTGCGGCGGTGCGTGCGTGAACTGGGAGACCGATCCGCTGAACTGCGGCGACTGCGGTCGGGTCTGCAACCGCGACCAGGTCTGCGTCACGGGCAACTGCCGCGACTTCGTCCCCGGCACCGGCTGCACCACCTGCCCTTGCGACACCGCGTGCGTCGGCGACACCAGCCAGTGCTGCGCCTTCCCGACGGCCAGCGACTTCATCTGCGTCGACAGCAGCAGCTGCCCCTAGCGTCTTCGGGTCGACCGCGTCCGTTGGGGCGCGGTCGACACTTGTCTTGGCTTCATCGTGGTGGAGTGAGCGCTTCGCGTTGGAGAGACGCGAGCGCTTCGCGTTGGAGAGATGCGAACGTGTGGTGAGGAGCGAGCATGAAGCGAGGAGCGAGCATGAAGCAGAGTCTCTTTTTCTGGGCCGTCTTGATGGTCATCTTCGCCTGGATCATGGGCTGCGGCGGCAGCGCGCCCACGGATGCAGGTGACGCGGACGGCGACGGCATCAGCAATCTCGACGAGGGCTTTCGCGACGCCACCAACACCGACGGCGACGAGTGGGAGGACTGGCTCGACCTCGACACCGACGGTGATGGTCTCACGGACGCCGAGGAGGCGGGTGACGCGGATCTCGCCACGCCGCCCGTGGACACCGATGGCGATGGCAGCCCGGACTTCCGCGACCTCGACAGCGACGGAGACGGAGTGCCGGACTCGATGGAGGGGCCCATCACGCCGACTCCGCCAGGACTGGACAGCGACGGTGATGGCATCCCGGACGTGACGGACGACGACGACGACGGCGACACGATCCGCGACATCATGGAGGGCGATCGAGACTTCGACGCGGACATGCTGCCCAACCGTCTCGACCTCGACAGTGACGGCGATGGCTACAGCGACGCCGACGAGGCGGGAGACGCCGATCCCGCCACGCCTCCGGTCGACACCGATGGCGATGGCATCCCGGACTACCTCGATCTGGACAGCGACGGCGACGGTCTGCCCGACGCCGACGAGCTCGCCGCTGGCACGTCCCGCACCGACCCCGACACCGACGGCGACGGCATCCCCGATCTGGTCGAGGTGGTCGCGGGTGTCGATCCAACTGACGCCACCAGCACGATCCCAGCGGACGACTTCTACTTCGTCCTACCCTTCGAGGATCCCGCGCAGGACGGCCTGCTCGAGTTCTCCACCAACTTGAGGCAAGCCGACGTCTTCTTCTCCGTCGACACGACCGGCAGCTTCGGCGAGGAGATCGCGGCGATTCAGGGCAGCATCGACACCCTGATCGTGCCGGGTGTCTCGGCGGCCATCCCCGACGCGGCCTACGGCGTGGGCCGCTTCGAGGACTTCCCGCGCGATCCCTTCGGGCTCGCCTCCGACCGACCCTTCGAGCTGCTCACGCCCATCACCGCGGACATGGCCATGCTGAGGACGGGCATCGACGCGCTGCCGCCTGCGGCAGGTGGGCTCGACATCCCCGAGGCTGGGGTCGAGGCCCTCTTTCAGTGGGCCACGGGCATGGGCATCCCCGCCGCGGAGATCGCGCCCTTCGCGCCGGGCGACGTGGGCGGCGCTGGCTTCCGCGCCGACTCACTGCCTATCGTGGTGCACATCACGGATGCGGCGAGCCATGTGCCTGCTGACTACGCCGCGCTCGGCATCGAGACGCACGACCAGGCGCAGGCCATCGCGGCGCTCAGCGCCATCGGCGCTCGGGTGATCGGCGTGCGCTCCACGGAGAACGACGGCGTCACGGGCGATCCACTCGATGAGTTGACCGCCATCGCCTTGGGCACGCGGGCCACCATCCCGCCGGTGGCGGGCGCCTGCGCGACGGGCATCGACGGCGCCCCTCGCGTGCCCGTCATGGCGGGCGGCGTGGACGTCTGCCCGCTCGTCTTCGACGTGCGTCCGGACGGCACGGGCCTCGGCGCGGTGGTCGTGGACGCCATCGAGCAGCTGAGCACTCTGGGAACCCTCGACGTCTCCACGCGGCCCTTGGGTGAGACCAGGAGCGTGAGCGGTGCGCCCTTGGCTGCCGGGACCACGACCGCCGACTTCATCCAGAGCATCACCCCCGAGGCGCCAGCCCCCACGGGGTCCACCATCGTGGGCGACGTCTTCCAGCACGTCACGCCGGGATCCACCGTGCGCTTCCGACTCACGGCGCAGAACCTCTTCGTCCGCGCGACGACCGAGCCGCAGCTCTTCACCATCGACATCCAGGTCTTGGGTGACGGCGTGACCGTGCTCGATCTGCGCCGCATCTACGTGATCGTCCCCGCCGAGATCTCTGTTCCCGTGCTGATATGAGGAGTCCAACCATGACAACGACCGCCTTCCTTCGAACGCTCCGAACCACCGCCACCATGGCGGCGCTGCTCGCGCTCTCGGCCACCGCACAGGCAGACAGCGTGGGCCAGATCGCCACCGCCGTCCGCATCAGTCGCGCCACCGCCACGCTGATCGATCCGCAGGGCCGGCCTGGTATGGCCACCGTGGGCGGCTCCACGACCGCGCGACCCGGCGACATCCTCACCTTCATCGCCCACTTCACGCCCGTGCCCAACGGCGGCACCCGCGGATTGGGCGGCTACGTGACCTACTACATCCCTCGCAACGTCGAGGTGGTCGGAGCTCGCGTCGTCGACTCCACGGGCGCCACCATCGCGCCCACGCGCGGAGGCTTGGCGGCCGATGGTTACGGTCCGCGCGGGGCCCGGCCCGGCCTCACGGCCCTCGAGCATGGCTCGCTCTCCCAGCTCTACGCCGACACCGGCATCTTCTACTCCACCGATCGACGCACCAATCGAGTGCCCAGCGGCGCGGCGGCTGGCGAGACCTTCCTGACGTTGGAGAACGGCATCCTGCTGAACCCGGCGACCACCGCCGCGGGCGGCCTAGCGGATCTGCTCGGATCCGTCTCGCGGCGACCCGACGCGCACAACCGCTGGGACGCGATCCAGGCCTACGCCTTCGGCATTGGCAGTGCCGTTCTCGGCACCGGCGGTAAAGGCGTCACGCCGGATCGATACGGCTCCCCGGTGGCCGGTCCCGGCACCTGGTACAACCTCGAGGCGAGCAACTCGGGCGCGTTCGCCGATCCCGTGGACGCCGCCAACGTCGTCGACCTGGCCAGCGTCGGTCCGTGGCGTCGGATTCAGACCTTCGGCGCCGAGATCGGGCGTCGCGGAAACACGCCACCCATGCCCGACCCCGGGCTCGCGGTGCGCGTCGGTGTGCCCGCCGTCGACGCCAGCGGTGCGCCCCTGGGGCGAGTCCTGGACGCCTCGAGCCCGCTCCCGAGCTACGATCCCACGACGCCTGGTGCCTACACGCGCGCCGTGCGCTTCGCCGTGGGCGAGCTCGTCGTCGGTCGCGAGTACCTGAGCGAGCTGAGCGTGCGCGTGCTCGACATCCCGCTCGATCCGGTCAGCGGGACGGATACGATCTGCGCGGAGGTCTTCGGCGGCGACCGCTCCGCGCAGGTGCAGGACGGCACGAGCGCCGGCAAGGACAACGCCTGGCGCTACTTCTTCCCGGCTCCGGCCTGCGTCTCCCTGGACCTGCTCTTCGACCTCGACGTGAACAAGCTCGTGGCCCTGCCGGGCGACCGGCTCGTCTACACCATCACGGGCAAGAACCTGGCGACCACGCCACACCACGCCACCACCGTCACCCATTGCTTCGTGCCCGCCGAGGCCAGCTACGTCTCCTCCACGCCCATGGGCACGGTCGGCACGGGCGCGGGCTGCCCCGACCCGGCCAACCAAGACAGCATCACCTGGAATCTCGGCCTCCTCGACCCGGGTGAGGAGTTCACGCTCACGGCGCGCTTCGACGCTCGGGGCGGCGGCAACAATTCCACGGTGGGCCGCGCCATCTTCACATCGACCGAATTGCCCGCGCCCGGCTTCTCGACCGTCGCGTTCACCACCATCGATCCGCTCGCCGTGCCGGCGTTGAGCCTGAGCGCGACTCCAGACTTCGTGCCGACCGTGCCGGCGGACGTCACCTACCGCCTGGCCATCACCAACAACGGCACGGACACGGCCTCCTTCTCTGGCTGTCGCAACGATCCGTGTCGCGTGATCCTCACGCTGCCGAGTCCATTCTTCTTCCGCACCGGCACCGCCAGCATGGGGGGAGCGGCCATCGCAGACCCCGCCGTTGCGGGGCGAGTGCTCACCTTTACGGCGGGCCTCGCGGACATCGCGCCCGGCGCGACCCAAACGCTGAGCTTCAGCGCGAGAGTCCCAGCGACTACCGCCGACGGTCTCTATCGCGCCGACGTGGAGACCTGGACCCATGACGTCGGTCAGGGCTCCACCGTGAACGACGCCCTGGCGCAGGTCGCCGAGGTCGCCGTCGGCACGCCACGCTCCGACTTGCCCACGTTGACGACGCCGATCTTCGACAGCGCCACGAGCGTATGCGGCACCACCACCGAGGCCGCTGGCACGACCATCACCCTCTTCGTCGCAGGCGTCGCGGTCGGCACCGCGGTCAGCGACGCTGCCGGAGCCTTCTGCGTGCCTGTGGGCGGGCTCTTTCCTGGTCAGCACGTCAGCGCTACGGCGCGCGCCCCAGGTGAACTCGAGAGTCTGCACTCGACCGAGGAGGTCGTCTCGAGCCGCGTGGGCGTGACCGCCTGCTCCAACGGCGTCGACGACGACGGCGATGGCCTCGTCGACTTCCCAGACGATCCCGACTGCATGTCGCCTACGTGGAGCGACGAAGCCCACGTCCCGGCTTGCGCCGATGGCGTCGACAACGACCTGGACGGGTTCACCGACTTCGGTGAGGACCCTGGCTGCCGGTCACTCCTCGATGACGATGAGAGTGGCGGCGCGGAGTGCAGCAACGGCGCCGACGATGACGCCGACGGGCTCGTCGACTTCCCGGATGATCCCGGCTGCACCTCGGCCGACGATGTGTCCGAGGTGGATGTCCCCGCCTGCGCCAACGGCCTCGACGACGATGGCGATGGGCTGGTCGACTACCCGCTGGACGATGGCTGCGCTTCGGCCCTCGACGACGACGAGGTCGCGATGATCATGCCGGGTGTGGACGCGGGCGCGGACGCTGGCGCAGACGCCGGCGCAGACGCCGGTATCGACGCAGGCACGGACGCCGCGATCGATATGGACGGTGGTGGCGTCCTGGCCGACGCTGCGCCTCGACCGGATCCGGGCGGCGTGAATCGTCCCGGCGACGGCGGTTGCGGCTGCCGCGTCGGTGGGGAATCGACCCCCGCGCCTCGCTCGACGCTGCTCCTCTTCTTCGGTCTCGCGGCTGCCTTCTTGCGCCGTCGACGGCGCTGAGCGCATGGCCGGCTGCGCTCGCGCGCAGCCAATTCGCGTCGCCGCACGGGCTCGAAGGTCCCGCGTTGGAAATCCGGGGCCCGAGCGTCGACTCCCCCTCGATCCGGCGCTGCGTCGGTTCGAGGAGGAACCATGGTTCGACCTGGCGCCCGGCGCGAAATAGACTGATCGCTTTCCTGCGCCGAGGCGCCCCGCTCGCAAGGCGCGAGGAGCGAGCATGTGTGTGAGCGACGAGCAACGCAGCGAGCGGGGATGGATCGGCGCAGGTAGACCAGGTTATTTCGCGCCGGACGCTGACGAGCAAGTCCGCGGGAACGCTCTGTGCTGCGGTCGTGTTGTCCATGGCGCCGGTGCAGCTCGGCTGCGACTCGCGCGCGATTGGTCCGATCACGCCGCACGTGTCGCGCGTGATCGACACCACCGTCGGCGGCGGCGCCGTGGCCGACGTCGACCTCCTGATCGTCGTCGACGACTCGGGCTCCATGGAGGAGGAGCAGCGCAGCCTGCGCGAGCAGATCCCGCTGCTCATCCACGGACTCACGTCGCCGCCCAACGGCGCCGACGGGGTGCCGCTCTGGAACCCCATTCACTCGCTCTCGGTCGCCATCATGACCACCGACCTGGGCACCTCAGGGGTGACTCTTGCGCACGGTGTCTCCGGTGGCTGCGGCGCTGACTCGAGCCTCGGCGTGTGGGGACGCGACGCCGACTTCCGCGCCGACGCGAGCTGCGGCGCGGGTCCCATCGCCGCCTGGAACGAAGGTGATGACGCGGACGCGTTCGCCACCAGCGTCGGTTGCCTGGCTGAGGCGGGCACGTCGGGCTGTGGTTTCGAGCAACCCCTCGGCGCGGCATCTCGCGCACTCGATCGTGGCGCCGCCGGCTTCGGCCGGCCCGAAGCGTTGCTCGCCGTGCTCGTGCTCAGCGATGAAGAAGACTGCTCCCTCGGTGACGCGAACGCTCTCTTCGGTGGGCTCACGGACCCGACGGGCATCAACACCTACCGCGTCAATCATCCGGAGCTGCTGGCCTCCATCGACGCGCTCGCCACGAGTCTGCGCGGTGGGCGAGACGACGAGCACCTCGTCTTCGCCGCAATCAACGGCACCCCCGAAGATCTCTCGGGCGCCGGTCCCGAGGTCATCCTCGCCGATCCGCGCATGACCTACGTGCCGGATTCGAGCGAGAGCGCCGGCCTGCGCGCCGCTCGTCGCGCGACGAACGCGGACGGCACGAGCTCACTCAGGATGCGGGCGGCCGATGAGTGCAGGTGCCCGTTGTCGCCCGAGGCCCACGCAGCGCCGCGAGCTCGCGCGCGGACGGCTACGAGCGGCGGCGTCCGGAAGAGACGCTGCTGTACCGTGTCGTCAGCGGGCATTGGCCCGAGCTCCTGGAGCGGGCTGAGCAAGCAGGAGGGCTGCCGTCCTTCGTGACGAAGGAGCTTCGCGGCTCGCTCGAGTGCGGGCTGCTCGAGCACGGCTTCGTGCAGCTCGTCTGCAAAGGCTGCGGCGAGGAGCTGTTGCTGGCGTGCTCGTGCAAGAGGCGCGGGTTCTGCCCATCCTGCGTGGGCCGGCGCATGTCGGACCTTGCGGCCCACTGCGTGGACGAGGTGTTCGCCAAGGAGGTGCCCATGCGGCAGAGGGCGAAGCTCGCTGCCTTGGGTCGTGCGCTATGTGCTGGGCTACGACCGCGCGCTGTGCGCGGTCGTGCTGCGGGCGTTCATCAGCACGCTGAAGCAGTGCCTTCGTCGACGCGCGAAGCGAGAGTTCGGCTCGCGCTCGGTGAGCGAGGCTCAGGTGGGCGCGGTGACAGCGGTGTAGCGCAGCGACAGCGCGTTGCGGCTCGGTGTGCACGCTCGCATGGCTTGCCACGCGAGCCATTTCGCAGACACACGCTCGCGCCGGACGGGGTCTGGGTGCGCGACGCCGACGGCGAGCTTCGCTTCCGCGAGCTGCCCCCGCCCACGGCCGAGCACGTCGCGGAGGTCGCGTCCCGCAGCTACGAAAAGCTCTTGCGGGTCCTCGCGCGCCACGGCCCTGGCCTCAGGGCATCGACGACGCCCCCGACACGCTCGCCGACGACCCGCCGGTGCTGGCGAGCTGCTACGGCGCGTCGGCCGCTGACGTCAGCCTGCTCGGCAAGGACGCCGGCCAGTGCACGGCCAAGCTCACCGGTCCCGTGCGAGTCGCGCTCGAGCCCACGGGCGCCGTCGCCGAAGTGGGTGGAGTCAACGTGCGCGCGCTGCGCGTCGAGGGCTGGGACCGAGCTCGCCTCGAGCGCCTATGCCGTTACAGCGCGCGGCCCCCGCTGGCCATGGAGCGCCTGAGCGAGCACGGCGACGGACGCCTACGCGTCGCCGCTCGAGTCACGCTGGAGAGACGGCACGTCGGGCGTGCTGTTCGCGCCGCTCGACCTCATCGCCCGGCCCTGTGCGCTGATCCCGGCGCCGACAACGCGCGGCTCGCCGTGCCTGTCAGAGGCACAGCCACATGATCCGCGATCACGGAGTCTTCGCCGGCAACGCCACGTGCCGCGCCGAGGTCGTGCCTGGCCCGCAGCTCCAATCGGGCGGGCAGCTCCCGTTGCTCGATGAAGAGCAAGGTGGCCCGCCGAAGCCGACGCGACCGAGCCGTCACCCGTGGGCGTGGCTGCTGGCGCGAGTGTTCCGCGGTGGACATCACCGAGTGCGCCCAGTGCGGTGGGCGACTGCACCTCGTGGAGGTCGTCAGCGTGCCGGCGCAGATCGCGAAGGTGTTGCATGGGCACGTCGCGCGCGGCCCGCCGCCGCAACTCCTCGGTCAGCTCGAGCTCGACTTCGCGGTCTGAATGATGCCGTCGGTGTCGAGCTGCGTCCGCAGGGACAGTCCGGCACGCGAGCCCGCTGTGCGTGGTGTGTCGGGGCGCGCTTGGGCGGCTGTCGCAAAGGTTCATCGACGCGAAGGGCTGTGGGGCTCGGCTTGGTCCCGCTTGGTCGAGCACGCGGAGCGCTCCGTGATACCCTTGCTCCGTGCGGTCGCTGGTTGGTCTCGCCGCTTCGGAGGTCCCAGGCGCCGCTTGGTCGAGCATGCGGAGCGCTCCGTGGTACCCTTGCTCCGTGCGGTCGCTGGTTGGTCTTGCAGCCTTCGGATGTCCTAGGCGCTGCATCGTTCGATTTGCCGTTGCCCGATACAAACTGGCGAGACTGCGTCTCGAGAAACAAATCAAGTCCCGCATCAAGTTGGAGCTACTCTAATGCTACCGTGGATTAATTTTACCGCGATCGTTTTCATCATGCTGGCGCTGGATCTTGGCGTCTTTAACCGAGAAGCGCACGAGGTTAGCGTCAAAGAAGCGCTGGGCTGGAGTGCCGTTTGGGTCGCCGTCAGTCTGCTTTTCAACTTGGGTGTTTGGTATTGGAATGGACCGGAAGTCGCGCTGCAGTTTCTCACCGGCTACCTCATCGAAAAGGCGCTCAGCGTGGACAACATTTTCGTGTTTGTCCTGCTCTTCTCCTATTTCAAGGTGAAGGCCATTTACCAGCATAAGGTGCTTTTCTGGGGAATCATCGGCGCTTTCATCATGCGCGCCGTTTTGATTGCGACCGGAAGCGCTTTGATCCGTCACTTCGATTGGATCTTTTACGTCTTTGGCGCTTTCCTGGTGATTACCGGTATCAAGATGGCCTTCTCCAAGGAAGAACATGTCGATCCCGAGAAAAACATCATGGTCCGCTTGGCTCGGCGCTTCATTCCGGTCACCCCTGAGTACCGGGAAGGCAAGTTCTTCGTGATTGAGCACGGAAAGCGCTACGCTACGCCATTGTTCATCGTGATCCTGGCGGTCGAAGCGACGGATCTCGTATTTGCCTTGGACTCGATCCCGGCTATCTTCGCCATTACGCCGGATCCATTTATCGTATACACCTCGAACGTATTCGCTATTCTCGGCCTCCGGGCGCTTTACTTTGCCCTGGCCGGCGTTATCACGATGTTCCATTACCTCAAGTTCGGCTTATCGATGATCTTGGTTTTTGTGGGCGTAAAGATGATTCTGGCACACCACTTCAAAATTCCCATCGGAATCGCGCTTGGTGTCGTCGCCGCCATACTGGTCTTGTCGGTTATTGCCTCTCTGCTCTGGCCGGTCAAAGAAACGCCTCCGACCCATATGGAGCGTTAGCGCTTGGCCGGATCGTGCCTCTAATGACGGCGCTCCTGACATCTCTGTGGGTCGTAGGAGCGCGCACCCCGCCGCGGCTTCAAGCTTGGGTTGTTGAAGAACCAGGCAAGAAGGAGCAGGCGG
>JAACVI010000181.1 GCA_009992505.1 Myxococcales bacterium | reverse complement strand
ATGCGGTTGATCTCGTCGATGATGCGCAGGATCGACTCGGCGCCGAGCTCGGCGTCGCTGGCCACCTCTTCCGACAGGCGCGCGGTCTCGTTGGCGTTCGACTGCACCTGATCGATGGAAACGTCCATCTGATTCATGCTCGAGGAGGTCTCTTCGGCAGTCAGCGAGAGGGAGTCGACGTTTCGTGCGACCTCCTTGATGCTGTAGGCCATCTCTTCGATCGAGCTGACCGTCTCGCGCACGCTGGCGGCGAGGTTGGCCATGTTCTCGGCGACCTCGTCGTTGGTCGCGGTCATCTCGAGGATCGAGGAGGAGCTCTCCTCCGCGCTGCTGGCGAGGGCCTCGACGTGCTGCGCGATCTCGAGCAGCGAAGCGGCCATGTCCTTCATCGAGCTGGTCGTCTGATCGACGGCGGCCATCTGTTCGCCGAAGCCCGCCGAGAGGGAGTCCACGTTCTCGCGCACGGAGTGCTCGACCCCGTTCGCCGCGCGCATGTATTCGGCGCGGTTGGTCTTGGTCTCTGCCAGCTTGGCCTTGGCATCGGCCAGCTCTCGGTCGGCCTCATCGGCGCGCTTGCGTGCGGTCTCGAGAGCTTGCGCGAGCTCGGGCGACTCGACTCCTCCTACGATGACGAGTCCACCGACGAGGGCGATGACGGCGGCGGCCACGGCGGCCATGGCTCCTCCACCTTGAACGGCCCAATACGCGCCCAAGGCTGCACCCGCGGCGGCCACGAGGAGCCCCATGGCGATGGTCCGGCTGCGCTGCATCTTCTCGAACATATGGATAGAATCCCGTCCTCCCCCGATGGATCGATAGCCACCAAGCGTATCGTCGTGCGCTCTGGATCCGCAAGAGAAGAGCACGGGGCGGCTTTGGGCCAGTCCTCGCGCGGCTTCAGAGGTCGGCCAAGCGCAGCCTGAGGGCCTCCGCGGCTGGCCTCAGGCGCGCGGGGGCGCCGTCGAGCGCCGCCAGAGCGTGGCGGGCACAGGGCGCGTCGTGGAGCGCGACGCAGGCTCGCGCCAGGAGCAGCTGAGCCTCCGACAGCTCGGGTTGGCTATGGAGGGCGCGCTCGGAGTGCTGGCGAGCAGCCGCGGGATCCTCCGTCGACAGAGCCTCGGCCGCCGCCACGAGCTGGGCCGCCGGATCGTCTCGCCGCTCGCGCAGCAGGCGAGTCAGGAGCGCCCCCGCGCGCTCGTGGTCGCCACGTACGCTGGCCAGGGCTGCCAGCCGGAGCCGCGCCTGGCGCCCGACCAGCTCGTCTCGCCGCGCCTGCTCGAGGTCCGCTTCCGCGCCCACGAGGTCGCCCTGATTGGCTCGCACCACGCCTCGCACGAAGCGCGCCACGGCGTCCTCCGGGTCGCGCTCGAGGATGGGCGCCACGCGCTCGAGGGCGGCGTCGGGTCGGGAGAGGCGCAGCTCGGCGTAGGCCAGCGCGCCGTTGGCCATGCCATCCGCGGGCAGGAGCTGCACCAAGCGCAGCAGGTGCGCCCGAGCCTCGACGAAGCGGTCCTGACGCAGCAGCAAGACGGCGAGGTTCCTCCGCGGGCCCACCAGGCCCGGATCGATCGACAGCGCGTGCTCGTAGGCATCCTGCGCCTGTTGGAGATCGCCCTTTGCTTCGAGCACGACGCCGAGGTTGCCGTAGGCCAGGGCGAAGTCCTCGTTCAGGCGAATGGCCGCACGCAGCTCGCGCTCCGCGTCGTCGAGCTGTCCACGGCGCATGGCGACGAGCCCGAGGTTGGCGTGCGCCTCGCTGAACCGTGGCTGGTACTCGAGGGCCAAGCGGAAGCGCGCCTCCGCGTCGTCGAGCCGTCCGTGGGCCAGGAGCTCGGCTCCCGCGTGGTTGTGCGCGACGGCAGCGCGGGGCAGCCCACCGCCGGAGGCACAGGCCCCACTGAGCAGCAAGGAGAGGACGAGGAGGGACACGATGGGGTGGCGCGGCATGGCTCCTTGTCGGCCGCGGTGCTCGGCGGTTGCGTCGATGCGCTTCAGCGCAGCTTGCGCAGCGCGGCCAGGAGCTCGGCGGCGCGCACGGGCTTGGTGATCCAGGCGTCGGGCGTGAACTCGCCGTCGTCCCAGCCCAGCTCCTGGGCGGTCGCCGCGGAGAGCATGGCCACGGGGAGCGCTTCGAGTCCCGGGCGCCTGCGCGCGGCCTGGGCCAGCGCGCGTCCGTTCATGTCGGGCATCATGGCGTCGACCACGAGCAGGGAAGGGCACAGCCCCGCGTCCAGCTTCTCGAGCGCCGCCGCGGGGGAGTCGACCACCTCGACTTCGTAGTTGCCCATGCGCTCGAGCAAGAGCCCCACGAGCCTGCCAATCGCCGGGTCGTCGTCGACGATCAATGCGCGCACACGAGCGCTCGGCGCTTGCTCCGGGGTCGACGTCTCGGCGGCGTCCGCGCCGCGCTGCGCGGTTCCGTGCTGGGCGGAGGGCGGCGCTTCGGATCGTCTCGCGTCACCTCCGGCCTCGGCATCGCACGACAGCGCGAGCATCAGGGCCGCGCTCGCGAGCTCCACAGCGTCGCCATGAACGGCCAGGGCCTCGACCTCCGCGGCTTCGTCGCCGAGCGCGCGCATGCCGTAGCTGCCCGCCGTGCCGTGCAGGCGATGCGCCAGTCGGCGCAGCTCGGATGCGGCCTCACCATCCCCCGAGCGGAGTCGGAGAGCTGCCTCGCGAAGGGCGGAAGCGCGCGCCGGCAGTCCGCGGCGCGCCCGTCGGGCCAGCGCGTGAACTTCCGCGTCGAGCCCCGAGAGGCCCGTCTTTGCGTCTCTCGGCGCCTCGCTCATTCGCCCCTAATCGGCATTTCCAACCAGGACTGTTTACCTGAAGGGGCACTCCGTTGCACCATGCGGCACACATGTCGGACGATCCCAGACGGGGCCTCGGCCCACGCGAACTGACCACACTCGACGTCGACGAGCATTGGGTGGACGAGCTCGGTCCCGGTGGCGCGCCTCCCGCGGGCACGGTCGTCGAGGGCAAGTACCGCGTGCTGCGGCCCGTGGGTCATGGCGGCATGGGCGTGGTCGTGCTCGCGCGTGACCTGCGCCTCGAGCGCGACGTGGCGTTGAAGTTGGTCGCACCCGGCCGCGTGAGCCATTCGAGCCGTGATCTCTTCCTGGCCGAAGCGCGCGCCATGGCGACGGTTCGGCACGAGAACGTGGTGCAGGTCTACGACTTCGGCGATTACCTCGATCTGCCCTACCTGGTGATGGAGTACGTGCCGGGCCGCAGCGTCGCGGGCTGGCTCTCGGACTGGGACGAGCGTCGTGCGTTGGGTCCCATCGACGAAGCCCTCGGCATCCTCGATCAGGTGTGTCGCGGCGTCTCGGCGGTGCATGACGCGGGGCTCCTGCATGGGGATCTCAAGCCCGGGAACATCCTCCTCGGTCCAGCCTTCCGCGCCGCGGTCGCGGACTTCGGCTTCATGCGCCGCCGAGGTGTCGCCGATGATCTGGGGCTGATCGCGGGAACGCCCGCCTACATCCCGCCGGAGATGGCCATCGGCGAGTCCTGGCAACCCATCGACGCGCCCGCGGATGTGTACGCCCTGGCGGCGACGGCCTACGAGATGCTCACGGGCGAGCTGCCGCTGGAAGTCTACGACATGGCCCAGCTCTACGAGGTGCACGGTCGCGGCGATCGACCCCGCCGACCGAGCGCGATCCGCCCTGAGCTCCCGACCTGCTTCGACGACGTGCTGCTCCAGGGACTCGACCCGTCACCGACCACGCGTACGCAGACGCCCGACGCCTTTCGCCGCGCGCTGATCGAGGCGCGCGACTCCATCGCCGAGGCCCATCAACCTGCCCTGGGGCGCCGCACCATGCGCGTGGTCGTGGCGGATGATGACGAGGACTTCCTGGCGCTCGCCGGGGCTGCCTTGCGTCACGCCTTCCCCAAGGCCGAGATCGAGAGCGTGTCGAATGGCATCGACGCGCTCCACTCGCTCGAGGCGCGCCCCGCGTCCCTCGCCGTGCTCGATCTCGACATGCCTGGCATGAATGGCGTCGAGCTGACGGCGACTCTGCGCGGCAGTGAGCACGGCGCCAACTTGCCGATCATCGTGGTGACGGCCCGGGGTGGCGCGCCCGATTGGCGGCTGCTCTCGGCGCTCGGCGCGGACGGCTTCCTGGTCAAGCCCCTCGACGCCCACGCGCTGGTGGCGATGGCGAGGCGCACCGTGCTCGGTTCGGAGCCGTGACGCGGCGCGCGAGCCTCGCCTTGTGGACGTTCCTCGTCCTGGGCGGCCCGGCCTGCAGCTCGACCCCGGTGAACCATGGCTCGACCCTGCGCGCGCAGGGGCGCACGGAGGTCGTCTTCCTGCCCACGCTCCATCGCGGCCACGCGCGTGAGTCGGGCTACTCCTTCGACTGCATGCGCGAGCTGGTGCGCGCCATCGCCCCGGACGTGGTGTTGATCGAGGTGCCTCCTGCGGTCCTGGCGCGCGTGGAGGCGGCGAGTGATGCGCGTCACCCGACGACGCCGGCCGACGACCCATGGCTCGCGCGGCGCCCCGAGATCTCCGAGGTGCTCCTGCCCTTGCGCAGTCGACTTCACTACCAGGTCGTGCCCGTGTCGGGGCTGACGCCGGAAGCGACGCGCGATGTTCGTGCTTATTTTCAGGCTCATCCTGAGGGTCCGGACGTCAGCTACTACCGTCGCGCGCTGCGCGCCGTGCGGGTGATGCGTCAGGAGGACGATCCCGGCGACGAGCCCGCGTATGCGCTGTCCGCCGCGTATCGTCGGCTCGTGGGTTGGCCGAGGCAGGCGCTCTCCACCGCCGCCGAAGACGAGCTCGGAGCGGCCGGTCCGCGTCGTCTGCTGCACGCGCACTTCGAGCACATGCGTCAAGCCATCGCCGAGCACGCGGGCGCGCGCATCTTGATCGCCTTCGACGCCGCCGATGCCTGGTACCTCGTGCCGCGCCTGAGGCGTCTGCCCGACGTGCGTTACCTGGACGCCTTGGCCTTCTACGACGCGATGGACACGGACTGAGCCGAGGGGCCCGCCTCTTCGGCCTCGCCCCGTTTGCGGGTCGCCCAGTAGATGGTCGCGATGGCGACGGCGGTGAGCGCGAGGCCGCCCACGATGTACCACGGGTTCGGGTCTTCGTTGCCCACGCCCACGCTCTTGGGGAGCTGGCTCCCGAAGAGCGCCATCGAGTTGTTGATGGTGTGGGCGAGGATCGTGGGCCAGGTGCTGTCGGCGCGCGCGGCGACCCAGGCCAGGTAGAGGCCGACGGGCAGCACGCCCGCGACGTGATGCGGATCCATGTGGAAGCAGGCGAAGGAGATGCCCGAGACCAGGATGGCGACCACGCCGTTGCCCAGGCAGCGCTGCACTAGACCGCGGAAGAAGATCTCCTCGGCGAAGCCGGGCAGCAGCGCGACCAGCGGCCAGAGCACGAAGAAGGAGTGGCCATGCATCAGCGTGTCGAGCTGGCCCAACGTGCCGAAGGTGAAGTTGGGCGCGAGCCAGCGCATCAGGTGAACGATGCCGTCCGAGGTGGGTCCGAGCCCGAGGATGCCGAGGGGTGCCATCACGAAGGCCAGCCACGGAGCGCCCTTCAATCCGAGCGCCGAACGAATCGGCACCTTCGCCAGCATGGCGGTCAGGAAGGGCACGACCGAGAGCGTGCCGTGGGAACCGAAGAGGCTGGGCACGACGACCCACAGGCTCATGCTCAGCCCGAGGATGTCCTGCGGCAGCGTGTCCGGCTGCAAGCCTCCGGGGCGCGCGATCAACAGGCCCGCCAGCGCGGCCAGGCCCAGGACCAGGCTCGCGATCATGCCGAAGCTGCCGCCGATGAAGGCGGCGACCAAGCCTTGCCATGGTTTCAGCCGCGTCCGTGCTGGCGCGGGCGGCTCCGGCGCGGGCGTGCCAGCTGACGGCTCCCTCGGCGGGGCCATCTGGGCGGGGTCTTCGCTGGCGAGCGGCGCCTCCGTGGGGTCCGCGGCGTCGCCGGCGATCTCGCTCGGCGCGACGGAGGTCTGGGGCTCGAAGCTAGCTTCTTCGGGGGGATCCTGCATGCGATTGGGAGCCTAGCAGGCTAAGCTCCTCGACGATGAACACTCGGATCGTGCTCCTGCTTCCCCTGCTGGGACTCTCTTTGGCCTGTGGAGGCGGCGACGGACGCCCCGGTGGTGGCAGCTGCCCGGCGCCCGACCTGAGCGATGGGGCCGTCGTGATCTCGGGCTTCCCCACCAGCGTCACGGGCACGACCGCCGGTGGCACGGACGCCCACGGTGCGGCGAGCTGCGCCATGGGCGGCGGCTCGGGCTCGCCCGACCTCGTCTACACCTTCGTGGCGCCTCGCGCCGGGACCTACCGCTTCAGCACCGAGGGCACGGGCTTCGACACCGTGCTCACCGTCTTCCGTGGCGCGGACGAGATCGGCTGCAACGACGACGTCGCCTCGGGCACGCTCACCTCCCTGGTCAGCGTCGACCTCGGCGCCTGCGACGAGGTGCGCATCGTCGTGGACGGCTTCAGCGGGTCGACCAGCGGCGACTTCACGCTCGCCGTCAGCGGCAAGGAAGAGATCTGCGACGACGGACTCGACGGCGACGGCGACGGACTCGTCGACTGCGCGGACCTCGACTGCTTCAGCGCCGCGTGCGCCGGCACGGGCGATTGGCCCGCGGCCTGGGCGACCTACGAGGAGCAGATGCTGACCGAGGTGAACGCTCGCCGCGCGGCTGGCGCGACCTGCGACATGGACGTCTTCGGCCCGGCGACGCCGCTCGAGATGGACGAGACCATCCGCATCGCCGCGCGCCTGCACAGCCAGGACATGGGCGACCGAAACTACTTCGAGCACGACACGCCCGAGGGCATCACCTTCAGCGATCGCATGAGCGCCGCGGGCTTCGCCGGACCCTACCCCTGGGGCGAGAACATCGCCGCGGGTCAGGCCACGGCCGCCGAGGCCGTCGAGGGCTTCATGAACAGCCCCGGCCATTGCCGGAACATCATGAACCCCGACTACCACGTGGTCGGGCTGGGCTACGCCTTCATCGCGGGCTCGGACTACGGTCACTTCTGGACACAGGACTTCGCCGCCGGGCACTGAGCCCTGCTCGCGGCAGCTTCGCTTCGACCGAGCGCGGGCACGGGCGAGCCCGGCTCGCGTGGCCTCTTGTACGTGCGTATCGGGCCTGCATCATACGCATGTCTAGCTCGTCGAACGTCGACCTGCCTGGAGCAACCCTGCGCGCCTGCGTGAAACGCCGCGCTCGGGTCTGCGTCTAGGTTGAGCCTCGGAGGCATCAGCGGGCGAGGGCTCGAACGTGCCCCAAATCGCAGAATTCACCCGCCATGCGGAGTAGACATAAAATGAATGAGTTTTTCTTCTTGCGCCAACTCCCGTTTGGGCACAGTTAAACGCCAGTTCGAATAACTCGGTGAGATGATGGCGAGACCCAAGCGGAGAGAGCAAGAGATCGAGGCCACCAGGGGCCGCATCCTGGATGCCGCCGCGGAGGTCTTCGCGGAGCGTGGCTACGCCGACGCCTCGATGCAGAAGATCGCGGCGCGTGCCGGCTACAGCGCGCCTTCGCTCTACAGCTACTTCGAGAGCAAGGAGATGATCCTCAAGTCCCTCGGACGTCGCATGCGTGCACGTGCGCGCCGGCTGTCCGCCATGACGCTGCCCGCGGATCTGACGCTGCGCCAGAGCCTCGAGCTCTTGCTGCGTGCGCAGTTCCGCTTCGTCTCCGAGCATCGCGCGGACTTCTCCTACCTGCTCAACGCGAACGCGCCGGCCATGATGGACGAGGAGCATCTCGAGGCCGAGGCCGAGATGCTCCAGGATCTCGTCCACTTCATGGAGGAGCACGGGGAGCCCTCGGAGCTGGGCACGATGGACGTGCCCTACGCCGCCTTCCTCTTGCAGGCGCTCGCGCACGCCCACTTCTTTCGCTGGGTCGCCCACGGCGCCGAGGGTGACCTCGAGACCTGCGTGCCCACTCTGCTCGAACTGTTCTTCCATGGCGTGCTGGGCGCGTCCAAGGAGCCGATAAGCCGATGACCTCACCTACGTCCCTCCGTGCTGCGGCGCTGCTGTCGCTCGCCCTGTCGATCGTCACGAACGCCGCCGTCGCGCAGGAGGCCACGAGCGAGCTGCCCGTGCCGGTCCCGCCGCCCGCCACGGCACAGGCCGCGCCGCCCGACGTAGACGTCGCGCCGCCCCCACCGCCCGTGCCGCCGCCGAGCGTGACGGACGCCCTCGACTTCTCGTCTTCGGGTCTGACCGCGGACAGCGCCGCCGCTCGCGCCGCGCAGGTCGCGCCGGCCGTCGCTGGCGCCGAGGCCCAGGCACGCGGAGCACGCGCCGACACCGACGACGCCACCAGTCACTGGATCCCGCGCGTCGATCTGTCGGGCCGCTACACGCGCCTGTCGAGCACGCCCACGCCCGTGATCCCCATGTTCCCGCCGGAGGCCCTGGCGGGCTTCGTGCCAGCGCCCAACAACTACACCTTCCAGGCCACCGTCGCCGTGCCGATCACGGACTACTTCCTGCGCATCATGCCCGCCATCGAGGCCAGGCGAGCAGGGGTCGAGGCCGCGGACGCACGGGTCGAGGCGCAGCAGGCCTCCACGGCGCTGCAGGCGCGCACTACCTACTGGAATCTGGTCCGAGCCCGCGCGGCCGTGCTGATCACCGAGGACGCCGTGCGTCAGCTCGAGGGGCACATCCGGCAACTCGAGGCGCTCTTCTCCGCCGGAGAGGTGACGCGCGCGGATGTGCTCGGCGCACGCGCCCAGCTCGCCGGGGCGCAGGCGCAGGTCGCCGCCGCGCAGGGCGGAGTCCGGGTGACGGAGGCGGTGCTGCGGCGCTTGCTCGATCTTCCGCCGGGCACCGTGATCCAGCTCGGTCAGGACGCCTCGAGCGTGGTCGGGGCGCCGCCTAATCCCGACCAGCTGGCGCAGCAGGCCCTGGCCTCACGACCCGAGCTCGCCGCGCTACGCGCCGCCATTCGCGCCACCGGCGCGGGTGCTCGCGCGAGCGGGGCTGGCCGCTATCCCAGCCTCGCGGTGGTGGGCAACGCCCAGTACGCCAACCCCGCCCCGCGCGTGACCCCACAGGATCGCAGCTTCGCGCTGGCCTGGGATCTGAGCGTGGTCCTGAGCTGGTCGCCCAACGACTTCCTCTCGGCCCGCGCCCAGAATCGCAGCGCCCAGGCCAACGTCGAGGAGCTCGAGACGCAGCTCGCGCAGGTCGAAGACGGCATCGCCATCGAGGCCGCCCAGGCCGCCAGCGATCTGCAGGTCGCCCAGGCGATGCTCGAGTCCACGGTGGAGGGACAGGCCGCCGCCGAGGAGACCTTCCGCGTACGCAGCGCCATGCTCGAGGCCGGCGCCGCCACCCCGACCGAGGTGCTCGATGCCGAGATCGCGCAACGTCGCGCCGAGCTCGCCGCCCTCGACGCTCACATCGCCGCCCACGTCGCCGAAGCCAAGGTGCGCTACGTCGCGCATCAGGATTGATCGAGAGATGAACATGAGATCGCGCCACGTCTTCGGACTTCTCCTGACCGTGCTCTCGCTCGCCTGTGCCTGTGGGCGGGGTGAGGCGAGGGTGAATCTGCCCACCGCGCCCGCCAACGGGGAGACCGCGCCCCTCGCGGTGCCCACGCTGCGCCTCGCGCGCGAGCAGGTGAGCGTCGCGGTGACGGCTTCCGGCACGACCGAGCCCATCCGCGCCTCCAACATCTCTCCCGCGATCAGCGGCCGCATCGAGCACATCGATATCGAGGAAGGTCAGCACGTCACCGCAGGACAGGTGCTGGTGCGCCTCGACGGCACGATGCACCAACTCGTGGCGACCCAGGCCGGTCAGGCCGCGGCTGCGGCGCACACGCAGGCGGAGCAGGTCGCCTCGGACTACGAGCGCATGGCGCCCCTCGCCCGCGCAGGCTCCATCCCCGCGGGTCGCGCCGATGATCTGGCGCGTGCCCAGACCGCGGCCGCGTCCCAAGCCGCCGCGGCGTCCTCGGCAGCCTCCGCCGCTGCGAGCGTCGTGCGCGACACCCTCGTGCGCGCACCCTTCGACGGTGACATCGCCCAGATCCCCGTCGAGATCGGCGAGATGGCGACGCAGATGCCGGCCACGATCATCGCTCGCCTGGTGGATCTCTCGAGCGTCGAGGTGAAGGCCCAGGTGAACGAGGCCGACTTCGCGCGCCTGTCCGTAGGAGATCCGGTCCACGCCCACGTCCCCAGCATGAACCTCGACCTCGATGGTCAGGTCGCGCGCCTGGGCCTCGAGCTGAACCCGATGACACGCTCGGGCGAGGTCGTCGTGCAGATCCCCAACACCGAGCGCCGTCTGCGCGGTGGGCTCTTCGTCGAGCTCCGGGTGGAGCCGTCGCGCACGCGTGAGGCCATGCTGGTGCCGCGGGTCGCCGTCAGCGCGGCCGAGGGTCCGGCCACGGCCTACGTGATCGAGGGTGGCGTGGCCCACGCACGTCAGGTCGAGGTGCGGCGCTTCGACGACGACCGGGTCGAGATCGTGTCCGGGCTCGAGCCCGGGCAAGAGGTGGCCGCGGGCTCGCTCACGGAGCTCACGGACGGTCGCGCCGTGACCAGCGGAGTCGCGCCCACCTCGGCGCCCTCTGGCACGCCTGCTGCCGGCGCCACCGAGGCGCTTCGATGAAGCTCGCGGACATCTCGATCAAGAGACCCGTCTTCGCGACCATGGTCATCGCGGCCATCGTCGTGGTCGGCATCGTGCTCTACCTGCGGCTCAGCGTCGACCTCTTCCCCGACGTGAACTTCCCCATGGTCACGGTCACGACCGTGTATCCGGGCGCGGCTCCCGAGACCATGGAGACGCAGGTCTCGGACACGCTGGAGGAGGCGATCAACTCCATCAGCGGCATCCGCGAGCTGCGTTCCACCAGCATCGAGGGCGTGAGCCAGGTCATCATCATGTTTGACCTGGAGCGCGACCTCGACGTCGCGGCCCAGGAGGTCCGTGATCAGGTGGCCACGGTGCGTGGCGATCTGCCCGACGACGTGATGGATCCGACCGTGCAGAAGCTCGATCTGGGCGCGGCGCCCATCCTGCGCCTCGCGCTGCACGGCAACGTCGATCAGGCCACGCTGCTGCGTCACGCCGAGGACATGCTGAAGCCCGCCCTCGAGCGCATGAGCGGTGTCGGTCAGGTCGACGTGCTCGGTGGCCGCGAGCGCGAGCTGCACGTCTGGATCGACCCCGCGGCGCTGCGTCAGCAGGGCCTGGTGATCACCGACGTGGTCGGGATCCTCAGCGCGCAGAACCTCGACCTGCCTGGAGGCCGCGTCCAGCGCGGCTCGCAGGAGCTGGTCGTGCGCACGGACGCGCGGGTGCGCACACCGGAGGAGCTGGGCGCCATCGCGCTCTTGAATCGCGGCGGGGCCATGGTGCGCCTGCGCGACGTCGCGCGCATCGAGGACGGCTTCGAGGAGGCGCGCTCTTCGGCCGAGCTCGACGGCGAGAACGCGGTGGCCTTGGTGATCCGCAAGCAGAGCGACGCCAACACCGTGGTCGTGGCCGAGGAGGTGATCGCCAGCTTGCAGCAGCTGCGCGCCGGCGCGCCCTCTGGTTCGGATCTCGAGGTCGTGTCGGACTCCTCGGTGAAGATCCGAGCCTCGATCGAGACCGTTCAGCTCGATCTCGTGCTCGGCGCCGTGCTCGCCGTCGTGATCATCTTCGTCTTCCTGCGCGACCCTCGAGCGACGTTCATCAGCGCCTTGGCGTTGCCGACGGCGGTCATCGGCACCTTCGCGTTCATCCAGGCCATGGGCTTCACCCTGAACCTGATCACGACGCTCGCGCTCTCCCTATCCATCGGCATATTGATCGATGACGCCATCGTCGTGATCGAGAACATCGTGCGTCACCGCGCCGAGCTGAAGGAGAGCGCGATGGTGGCGGCGCAGCGCGGCACGGCGGAGATCGGCCTGGCCGTGATGGCGACCACCTTCTCCCTGGTCGCGGTCTTCGTCCCCGTGGCCTTCATGGAGGGCCTGATCGGTCAGTTCTTCTACCAGTTCGGCCTGACCGTCACCTTCGCCGTCCTGATCAGCCTCTTCGTCTCCTTCACGCTCACGCCCATGCTCTCGTCGCGCTTCCTGCGCTCGCACGAAGGCACGCAGGGTCGCCTCTCGTCCTTCATCGAGCGTGGGCTGAACGCGCTCGATCGCGGCTATCGCGGTGTGGTCGGCTGGGCGCTCCGCCATCGCAAGTCGACGATGTTCATCGCGTCCCTCTCGCTCGTCGGCGCCTTCTCGCTGGCGCCCTTGATCGGCTTCGAGTTCATCACGCCCGAGGACACGGCGCAGTACGAGGTGAAGCTCGAGCTGCCGAGTGGCACCAGCATGGAGGAGATGCGCACGCGGGCCCACGACGTCGCCACGCGCCTGGGCGCCATGCCGGGCGTCAGCTCCACCTTCACCACGGTCGGCGGCGGCGTACAGGAGAAGGTGAACACGGCGGACATCCTCGTGAACATGATTCCCCACGCCGAGCGCAGCTTTCACCAGACGCGTGCCATGGCCTACACCCGTGAGATGTTGGCTCACGAGGCGAACATGCAGGTCGTGGTCGAGGTTCCGTCTCCGGTGGGTGGCGGCGCGCGCAACGCGCCGGTGCAGCTCGACCTGATGGGCGACGATCTGGAAGCGCTGACGCAGGCGGCCGATCGCATCGCCGCCGAGCTGCGCCAGCGTCCAGGATTCGTCGACGTGGACACGTCAGCGCGCGGCGGCAAGCCCGAGCTGCGCGTGGTGGTGGATCGACAGCGCGCCGGTGACCTCGGTATCCCGAGCGCATCCATCGCCCAGGCCGTGCGCTTCATGGTGGCGGGTCAGGTGGCGACGCGCATCGATCACGACGGCGATCGCTACGACGTGCGGGTGCAGCTTCCGGAGGATCTGCGCCAGACGGACGATCTCTCTCGCGTGGCACCGCAGCTCCGCACCGCCGCGGGCTCGCTCGTGGACTTCGCCAGCGTGGCGCACTTCCAAGAATCGAGCGGTCCGAGCCAGATCGATCGCTATCAGCGCCGCCGCGTCGTGACCATCTACGCGAACCTGGACGATCTGCCCCTCGGCGACGCCATCAACGTGGTGCGCGCGGTCGCCACCAGCAACGTACCGCCCGGGGTCGTCTTCGACTTCGGCGGCAACAGCAAGATGCTGGGCGAATCCATCGCGAGCATGGGCCTGGCGCTGCTCCTGGCGATCCTCTTCGTCTACATGATCCTGGCCTCGCAGTTCGAGAGCTTCATCCACCCGTTCACCATCATGGCGTCGTTGCCCTTCGCCGTGGTCGGCGCGCTCTTCGGTCTGTGGATCCTGGGCATGAGCCTCAGCCTCTTCGCCATGATCGGCTTCATTATGTTGATGGGCTTGGTGACCAAGAACGCCATCTTGCTCGTCGACTTCGCCATCCAGAAGATGGAGGAGGGCATGCCCATGGTGGAGGCGCTCGAGGAAGCCGGCGCCAAGCGCCTGAGGCCGATCCTGATGACCACGCTGGCGATGGTCTTCGGCATGTTGCCCGTCGCCTTGGGCCATGGTCAGGGCGGCGAGGTCCGCGCGCCCATGGGCGTGATCGTGATCGGCGGGCTCATCACCTCCACGATCCTGACGCTCGTCGTCGTGCCCGTCGTCTTCACCTACATGGAGACGCTGCGGAAGGTGCCTGCGCGCATCGCGGCCCACTTCGGTC
>JAACVI010000180.1 GCA_009992505.1 Myxococcales bacterium | reverse complement strand
GTGTCCGCGCCCCGACGGCCATCGCCGACGAGCTACTCACAGAAATGCGTACCGTCGGCGCGACAGTAGCTACGCAGCTCACCGCCCACGCAGCCGGCGATGTCGCATTTGTCGACCTGGGTCACTGTGGGATCGCGCGTGGTCGGCGCAGACGGAATGTGCTGCGTGTAGCTCGTCCGCTGACCGACGTAGATTGGGGTGTGGAGCGTGTACAAGAGCTGCGGCGCGTTGGCATCCGGCAGAGCGGAGCAGCGCGCGGTGGAGCAGAAGCTGACCTTCACGTGCACGTCGATGCCGTCGCGAGCGGAGCGCAGGCTGATGTGATCCTCGGTGCGCGCCGTGCCCAGCTCGACCCCATCGAGGTCGGCGTCGTCGCGCCACTCGTCGAGGATCGGGTTGTTGGTGGCGTCGCGCGCCTGGGTGAAGGCGAAGACGCGCTCGGCGCCCGGGGACAGCGGCAGATCGATGGTCAGCTCGAGCACTCCGTCGGAGGCACAGCCCGCCAGGAGTGTGAGACCAAGACTCAGCACGAGGCTCATGCGTGTCATAGGTTGTACACTCGATCGCTCTGGGGGGAGACCGTGTTGCCACCACCGAGCATCACGCCCGCGGTGACGGCGCCGCCGACCACGAGCACACCCACGACAGTCCAGAAGATGGGACTTCGGAGCACGCCACCGCGATGCGGGTGCGGCTCGTCTCCACCACCGGCGCGAAGGGGCGCCTCGAAGTGCACGGCCACGCGCGGGTGCGCCCCCTCGTCGACGTGGCCCTCCCAGACGAAGGGCTGGTCCACGCCGGGCGCGCGCA
Source organism: Myxococcales bacterium (assembly GCA_009992505.1). GTDB lineage: Bacteria > Myxococcota_A > Polyangia > Polyangiales > Houyiibacteriaceae > JAADHO01. Next base: position 10,997 of record JAACVI010000180.1, on the reverse strand, counting down.
CGGTCAGCGTGTGGGAGCCGGGATCGGCCTCGGCCAGCAGAGGTCTGCGCCCGTCGTCCTGCCTCGACTCGCCGTCCAGGCGCACGGTGTAGGTGGTGTCCGGGTCGAGCCCCTCGAGCATCAGCACGGCCACGCGACCACGCTCCTCCTCTAGGTAGCGCCGCGATTCGGTCAGGAGCGGTTCCGGGAGATTCTCGTGCCCGGTCAGCAGGCGCTCGAAGGCGTCCCGCGACTCCCGGTGTCGACCCAGGGCGCGCAGAGCGTAGGCCACATTGTAGAGCGCCGACGGGGCGTGGACGAGCACGTAAGCGCGCTGGAAGCTGTCCACAGCGTCGGCCCAGCGCTCGGAGTCGACCGCAGCCTGACCCGCAACGAAGAGCGCACGCGCCTCCGCCACGTCGTTTTCGGACGGCCGGGCGCGCTGCGCGCTCGCGGAAAGTGGCGCGATGACGCCCGAGATCGTCAGCGCAAAGGAGAGGATCAGAACTCGCATCGCCGTCAGTCTACTCGAATCGACCACGGTTATCTGCAAGTGACGCGTGATCAGATCTTGGTGCAGCGCGTGGAGTTGTCGGAGCAGCAGGTGCCGCAGCCCGACGAGTAGCTGTGGGACGAGACGGCGTATCCGCTGGGACAACTCCAGCCGCAGGTGGTGAAGCTCGATCCCGTGTTGATGGCGCAGCGCGCCGAGTTGTCGGAGCAGCAGGTGCCGCAGCCCGACGAGTAGGTGTAGGACGTGGCGTGATAGCCAGACGGGCAGGAGAACCCGCACTGGCTGAAGGAGCTGCCGCAGTTGGGCTCGCAGTGGGAGTTGTTGTCGGAGCAGCAGGTGCCGCAGCCAGACGAGTAGCTGTGGGACGTGGCGTGCATGTTGGCGGGACAGCTGAACCCGCACTGGCTGATGCCTGTACAACCACAGCCGGTGCAACCGTCGGGCGCGGTGGGCCAGGCGCAGCTGCTGCTGCAGGTCATCTGCTGGCACGAGTTGAAGCAACCGGCGGAGGTCTTGCTGCCCGGCGCGCAGGCGCCTTCGCCGCCGCAGGCTCCGTAGCCACTCCAGTTGCACGTTCCGTCGCAGGTGCGCGTCTGCGTGCCGCAGTTGCCGCAGGCCTGGCTCTGGTTCGCGCCGGGACTGCACACTCCCTCGCCGCTGCATGTCGACCACGCGGGCCACTGACAGCTCGTGGAGCAGGTGCGCGACTGATTTCCGCAATTGCCGCAGCTCTGGTTCTGCAGCGTGCCGGGTGTGCATACGCCTTCACCGCCGCAGCTCGACCAGCTGCCCCAGGAGCAGCTCGCGCCGCAGGTGCGCGTCTGGGTGCCACACAGGCCGCAAGCCTGCGAGTCCATGGCGCCCGCTTCGCACTCGCCGCAGGCTTCGCAGCGTCCGGCGTTGCACACAGCCGTCCCCGCGCAGTCCTGATCCCGGCCGCAGGCGGACCCGATGCGACAAGCGGAGCAGAGCGCTCCGCCGCAGTCGAGGTCGGTCTCGTCTCCACCGCGCACGCCGTCGCTGCAGCCATTGGTGCAGGCGTAGCTACCAGCGGAGCCGACGCAGTAGGGCGCCGCGGAGCCGCAGGCCCCACCGCAGGAGCCACAATGGGTCGCGTCGGAGAGATCCGTCTCGCAGCCGGTGCTGGCATCGCCGTCGCAGTTGGCGAAGCCCGCGTCGCAGCTACCGACGCCGCACACGCCGCCCGTGCACAGGGCGGTCGAGTGGGCGGGCCCGCAGGCCACGTGCGCTCCGCCGCAGTCGAGGTCGGTCTCGTCTCCACCGCGCACGCCGTCGCTGCAGCCATTGGTGCAGGCGTAGCTACCAGCGGAGCCGACGCAGTAGGGCGCCGCGGAGCCGCAGGCCCCACCGCAGGAGCCACAATGGGTCGCGTCGGAGAGATCCGTCTCGCAGCCGGTGCTGGCATCGCCGTCGCAGTTGGCGAAGCCCGCGTCGCAGCTACCGACGCCGCACACGCCGCCCGTGCACAGGGCGGTCGAGTGGGCGGGCCCGCAGGCCACGTTGCATCCGCCGCAGTGCGAGAGGCTGGTGCCGAGGTTGGCGCAGGTGGCGGAGCACTGGGTGGTGCCGGGCGGACACTCGGCGATGCACGTGAGCCCGCTCGCGCCCATCACGCACAGGGGCGTCGCACCGGAACAGCGGGTGGCGCAAGAGCCGCAGCTGGTCGCGGCCGTGAGGTCGGCCTCGCAGCCGTTGCTGGGCTCGCCGTCGCAGTCCTCGAAGCCCGGATCGCAGCTGAGCGTGCACACGCCGCGCGCGCAGCCGGCCGTGGCGTGGTCGCCTCCACAGAGGTGATTGCAGGCGCCGCAGTTCATCGGATCCGTCGCGAGGTCGATGCCGTCGTCGATCATGCCGTCGCAGTCGTCGTCGAGGCCGTTGCACACCTCGAGCTCGGGCACGCACGGCCCCGGGCCCGCGTCGAGGGCGGAGCCGGGCAAGGGCTGACAGCCGAGCTCGGGGCTGCACCATTCGCGCGGCGAGCAGCCGCCGGAGCGGGGCGCCTGGAAGCACAGCCCGTCGATGCACTGACCTGCAGAGCATGCGTTGGCGGCGACGCAGTCCGCATCGCCCACGCAGTCGGGCGTGCCGCAGGCGCTTGGATCGTCGGGGCCGCACTCGGGCGGCACACAGTGTCCGCCCGCGCAGGTCGTCGAGCCGGGATCATCGCCGGCTCCCGGACACGTCACGCCCTCGCAGCTGCGGGTGATCAACACCGTGACGCCGAAGCTGCGCTGCACGTTCACGCGCACGATGCGTTGGGCGAGCACGGTGCCGTCCTCGCGCATCAGACTGACCGTGACGGCGTAGCTACCGGGTTGATCGAGATCGAAGTCGCCCACACGTCGCCCACCCAGATAGTCGTCTCCCACGTCGGCGGGTCGATTGGTCGCGCGGCTGGTCTCCGTGCCCGAGGTCGAGAGCACGGCCTCGGTGCGCACCACGCGGAATTCCAGCCCCGGCACGAAGTCGGTCTGGAGGTCCACGCTCAGCGTGCGCTTCGTGCCCCCGCAGGAGGCCAGCACCAGGAAGATCAAAACCAGCGGCCTGAGGCGAGACGACATTGCCTGAGAATACCGCAAAACGCCGCCAGCGGCTCTCCCCAAACCGAGAGCTGACGCCGACGGACGGAGCGCGCACTGCCGGGATGCGTCGACGGCCGCGCTTGGGCATGATGGGCGCGTGACCGAGCCCGACACCGAACACGTCGTCGAGGTGCGTGGACTGCGCAAGTCCTTCGGGACAAACGTGGTCTTCGACGGGCTCGACCTCGACGTGCGCCGCGGGGAGTTCATGACCCTGATCGGGGGCTCGGGTTCGGGCAAGAGCCTGCTGCTCAAGAGCATGTTGGGTTTGTCTCCCGTGGACGCGGGTTCGATCCTGTTCGAAGGAGAAGAGCTGCTCGGCGACACGGACGAGGGCTTTCGCCGCGCTCGCGAGAACGTGGGCATGCTCTTCCAGGCCTCCGCGCTCTTCGACTCCCTGGACGTGTACGAGAACATCGCCTACGCGCTGCGCCAGCGGGGCGAGAGCGACAAAGCGATGATCGACGCGACCGTGAGCGACTCGCTGCGCTTGATCGGCCTACCGGGCATCGAGCGCATGTGGCCCGCGGATCTCTCCGGCGGCATGAAGAAGCGTGTGGCCCTGGCGCGCGCCGTGGCCGTGCGCCCCAAGGTGATCTTTTACGACGAGCCCACGGAGGGTCTCGATCCGATCAACGTCACGCGGGTCAACCGACTGCTCCTCGGCCTCTCGCGAACGCTCGACGCGACGACCGTGGTCGTGACGCACAACATGGAGAGCGCCTTCAGCATCAGCGACCGCGTCGCCATGCTCTTCGAGGGACGCATCATCGGCAGCGGCACACCCGCGGAGATGCGCGCCGTCACCGATCGACGGGTGCGCGAATTCGTCGACGCCGTGCTGGATTGACACGCGATCGGAGGTTGATCACCTCTCCGGGAGCCGTGCGCGACCTCACGTAGGAAGGGGTCTTCTGGCATGGCGAAGATCAGGGGCAAGCGTAGGCTCCCGAGCCATGATGCGACCCCTGACGACGAGTGTTCCGGAAGATCTCGATCAGCTCATCGCTCTGCACGAGCGAGAGGAGGCGGGTGAGGCCGACCGAACTCTGCTCACGGATCCGCGCCCCATGGGCGTGAGGTTGCCAGCGGGGGGCGAGATGCCCGCGTCGAGCGCGTGGCTCGAGCGGCTGTACGCGGGCGATCGCATCGTGCGCGAGAAGAAGCCCGGCGTGTTCGACGGATTGCGCTCGGCTGGGCCCTACTTCGTCACCGTCGACGACGAGCCGATGAGCGTGGTCGACGGCATGAGTCAGACCGCCACCATGCCGGGCGGCTTCGCGGAGGATCCGGTCGTGCGCGCATACGTCGAGGGCGACTTCGGCGAGACGCCGCTGACCTCCCACGACACGACGTGCGCGCCGAGCCTCGAGCAGGATCTCTTCGCCGACACGCTGCGCACCCTGGTGCCCGGCCTGCCCTTCGTGACCTTCACCAACAGCGGCGCCGAGGCATGCGAGAAGGCCTTCGCGCTCTGCCTGCGGAACCGCCGCCAGAAGCAGCAGACGAAGCTCCTGGCCTTCGAGGGCAGCTTCCACGGACGCACGCTGTTGGCTCTGCACGCCAGCTACAACCCGTCCAAGCGCGCCCCCTACGAGCTGCCGGGGCACGAGGTCACGTTCGCGCCCTTCCCCGTCTGGACGACGCCCAACGCGGCGCAGCCCGAGGTCGACACCGAGCTGCTGGCCGCCTGCGCTGCGGGCGATCTCTCGGCGCTCACGCCAGGCGGCGACGCGCTCTACGCCGCCGAGCTGGAATCCCTGCGCGCCGTGAACGCGGCGCTCGAGACGGGCGAGTACTTCACCGTGATCATCGAGCCCATGCAGTCCGAGGGCGGCGACCGCTACGCCACGACGCGCTTCCATCGCGCGCTGCGGCTGCTCACGCGACACCACGACGTGCCGCAGATCCTCGACGAGGTGCAGTGCGGCTTCGGCCTCGGCGGCACCTTCGCCTGGCATCACCGCTTCGGCTACGTCGACGCCCAGGGCGCGCCGGATCATCCCGACTGCGTCACCTTCGCCAAGCGCGCTCAAGCGGGCGTGGTGATGAGCCGTTTCGAGGACTCGGAGCGCACGAGCGCCCATCCTGCGAGCCTGATCCGCGGGCGCGTCCACGCCGAGTGGATGCGCGACGACGAGGGCGCCCGACGCGTCGAGGCCTATGCGAGGCCGCTTCTTCTGGAGCTCGCCGCCCAATACCCCGAGCTCGTGCTCGCGCCCCGCAACACGGGCTACGCCCTGGCCTTCGACCTGCCCAGCGCGGACCAGCTCACGGGCTACCTCTCGCAGCGCTTCTGGCGCGGCGTGATCGTCTTCGGCGCCGGCAGCGAGACGGTGCGCTACCGCTTGAACAAGAGCTTCGACGAGCGCGCCCTCGATCGCCTCTTCGAGTCCATCGAGGCCTCCCTGGCCTGGCTGCGCGCGAACGCCGACGACCCCAAGGCGCAGCCTCCGAGCTGGCAGGACGAAGAGGCCAAAGACGAGGACGACGACGACGTCGCCGTACGTCTGAGGGTCGCACGGCCGGAGGAGATCGACGTCCTGCTCCCGCAGATCGTCGCGCTCGAGGCGCGCGTGTACGAGCCCGCCCGGCGAGACTCGGACGAGCTCTTGGCGCTGGCGTTCACGCTCCCGGACAGCCTGACCGTGGTCGCGGAGGTGCTGCGCGACGGTGCGCCCATCATGATCGGCTCCAGCCTCGGCGTACCCCTCGAGGCCATGGCGGAGACGGAGGGACCGGACCGCGACCCCATGCTTGGCCGCGAGAACACGCTCTACTCCTTGGCCACGACGCTCGACCCGGACTACCACGGCCACGGTCTGGGTGAGGCCCTGAAGCGCATGCAGCTCGAGGCCGCCCTCGCCCTGCTCAACGCCGAGGGGGAACCGCGCTATCGACACGTCTCGGGCCGCAACCGCGTGGGCGAGACGGACGCCATGATGCACGTGGCCCGCAAGTATGGCGCCTACGAGATCTCGCTGATGCACGAGCAGTACGGCGGCGAGGGGACCGCCTCCTACTACCGCATGCCGGTAGGACCATTCTGCGTCGACGTGCCGGAGCACGACGTGGGCGAACCAGGGCCCGTGGATCTCTCGAGCGGCGTCGCTTTGACGCTCGAGGCGCCCCCCGCGTCGCTCCTGCGCGCCTACGACGCGGGCTCGCTCTACGGGCCGACGATCAACAAGCTGACGCTGGTCAACTACGTGACGCCCGCGGTCGTTCGCGCCGTGGAGCACGTGGCCGCGTTGGTGCCCGAGCTGCCCCACCTCTACCTCACCTCGTCGCGCGACGAGACCTTCGACAAGGCGCTGCGCGTGCTGCGTCACCATCGTCCGAAGTCCCACGTGGTCCTCGGTTTCCAGGGCGCCTATCACGGCCATACGACGGCCGCGGCGCGCTCGCTGAGCGACCCCTCGACACATCGTCAGGGTCCTGGCTACTTCCGCGACTTCAGGCGCCTGCCCCACCCGCACGAGCATGGGATCGACGCGAGCATGCAGTCGCTGCGCGACGCCATCGCCGAGGCGGGAGGCGCCGAGCACGTGATTGGCCTCTTCCTCGAGCCGGTCCAGGAGCGCACGGGGCGGGTGATGCCCGACGCCTTCTGGGACGCTCTGAACGAGGTGCGCTCCGAGTTGGGGATCCCCGTGGTCGTCAGCGAGTCGGCCACCGCGGCCTATCGCACGGGCGACGGTCCGTTCTACTGCACGGCGCTCGACTTCGAGCCCGACATCCTGAGCTGGTGGGGCGGCGCGCAGATCGGCTTCGTGCACGTCTCGGACGCGCTCTGGGTCAAGTCGCCGCTCACCTTCGTGTCGACCTGGGACGGCGACGAGCTGAGCTTGATCCGTGTGCATCACCAGCTGCGCGCTTGCCGCAAGCTCGACGTGGAAGCCGCTGGCGAGGCGCTGGCCGCGGCGCTCTCACCTCTGGCGCAGGCGGGCATCGTGCTCGATGGCGTGGGGCTCTTCCGCGTGGCGCGTGTCGGCCGCGGCGCGCGCGAGCTGAGCGACGGTCTCTTGCGGCAGGGCTTCCGCGTGCGCGAGCTGCCGAACGGCAACGTCGTCTTCGCGCCTCCGCTCGATCTGAGTATGGACGAATACGACCGCCTGCATCGCTGCCTGGCCAAGGTGTTGGCGTGAGGGTCTTCGAGCTCCCGGCCGGCGTGGGCCCGCGCGCACAGGGACGCGCCCACGGCGAAGAGTTCGCGCCCCTGATCCGCGAGATCGGCGAGATCCGCGTGGAGCTGTGCATGGTCAACGGGCGCTTCACGCGCGCCGAGGACGTGCTCGCCGCGGCCACTCCCCACCTGCCCCTGCTCGAGCGCTGGGACGAGGCGAGCTTCGAGGAGCTGATGGGCATCGCCGAGGGCGCGGGAGTCTCGCCCGAGCTGGTCGTGGCGCTGAACCACTACACGGACCTGCGCGATCTCGACCCGGCGAGCTTCGGCGCGAAACAGTCGCCGAGCTCACCCGAAGACGACGACGAGTGCAGTCTGGTCTTCGCCAAGACGGCCGAGGGCAGCCTGCTCGGCGAGACCTGGGACACCCACGCCTCGGTCATGCCCTATGTGTTGATGATGAGGCTGCCCGAAGCCGAGGACGTGCCCGAGGCCTGGCTCTTCAGCATCACCGGCTGCCTGGGCATGAGCGGCATGAACAGCCGCGGCATCGCCTGCGGAATCAACAACCTCAAGAGCACGGACGCGCGCGTCGGCGCCGTCTGGTCCGCCATCGTGCGTCGCGCCCTGCGCCAGGCCACGGCGGAGGACGCGCGCGACGTGATCCTCGACGCGCCCCTGGGCTCTGGTCACCACTACTTCGTGGCCGGCCCGAACTCGGGCTACGGCATCGAGACCAGCGGAGAGCGCAAGGCGCTGGTCTTCGACAACTCGGCTTCGAGCTACGTGCACACGAATCACTGCTTCGACGCCAAGGTCGGCGAGTGCTCGCTGGTCAAGGAGGGCAGCACCACGCTCTCGCGCTACGCCACGCTGAAGGCAGGCATCGAGGAGCACGCGATCGAGGATTGGGCCGACCTGTGGCGACGCTTCGGTTCGCATGACGGCTACCCCAAGAGCATCTGCACGCACCTCGCCGGCCCGAGCAATCCGCACGGAGTCGCCACCAACGGCGCCGTGGTGATGGACTGCGAAGCGCGCGAGCTCTGGGCCACCACCGGCTGCGTGCACTATGCGCGCCCCATGCTCTTCGACTTCGATAGCGATCTGCCGAGTGACTTCGAGGCTTTCGAAGCATGACCGCGCGCGACGGCGGCGAGCTGCCCTACTTCTTCACCTGGTCCAAGCAGCGTGGCGTGCGCGGGCTGCGCATGACCGGTGGCGAGGGCGTGTACTTCGACACCGAGGATCAGGGACGCATGCTCGACATGGGCAGCCTGACCTACCAGGCGGCGCTCGGTCATGGGCATCGACGCATGATCGACGCGATCTGCGCCCAGGCTCAGCGCCTCTGTGTCTCGACGCCCTCGGCCGTCTATCCCGAGAAGCGGGCGCTGGCGGAGCTGCTGCTGGCGCACGCGCCCGAGGGCTTCACCAAGGTCTTCTTCACGCTGGGTGGCTCGGACGCCAACGAGAACGCGCTGAAGATCGCGCGCATGGTCACGGGCCGCTACAAGGTCGTGAGCCGCTACCGCTCCTATCATGGCGCGACCCTCGGCGCCGTGAGCGTCGGTGGTGATTGGCGTCGGCCCCTGGCCGAGCCGGGCATCCCCGGCGCGGTGCACGTGCTCGACCTCGACGCCGCGAGCGGGCGCGAAGGCAAGACGGATATCCCGCGCGTGCTCGAGCTCGAGGGCAACGTGGGCGCCGTGATGCTCGAGCCCGTCGTCGGACACAACGGCGTGTTGATCCCCGACGCCGACTACTACGCGCGCGTCCGCACAGCCTGCGACGCTCACGGCGCGCTGATGATCGCCGACGAGGTGTTGGTGGGCTTCGGCCGCACGGGTCGCTTCTTCGGCCTCGAGCATTGGAAGGACGCGGCTGGCGAGCGCCTCGTGCCCGACATGATCACCTGCGGCAAAGCCATCACGGCCGGCTACGGCACGCTGGGCGCGGTGCTGGTGCACGAGCGCATCGCGAACTACTTCGACGACCACGTGCTGGCTGCGGGCCTCACGCACTACGCCCACCCCTTGGCGATCGCCACGGGCGCGGAGGCCATCCGCATCTACGACGAAGAGCGCCTGCCCGAGCACGCCGCCGCCCTCGGGCCTCAGCTCGCGAGCGCCCTCGAGGCCATCGTCGACGCGCAGCCCAAGGCGCTGAGGCATCGCGCCATCGGCCTGTTCGGATGCGTGGATCTCGATCGCCGCGTGGTGGACTTCGGTCGCCTGGCCGCCGCGCTCGAGGCGCGACACGTCTTCGTGCACTTGAACCCGAGCCTGGGCTCGGTGATCGTCTCGCCGCCGCTCCTGATCACGGAAGACGAGCTTCGGGACGGCATGAACAGGGTGGCCGAGGCCATCGACGAGGTGTGTGCATGAGCGAGCCTGCGGTGCAGGAAGGTCGGCATCGACGCAAGGTGCGCGAGAGCGTCGCAGCGGCCCTCGAAGGTCTGGGAGACGGCGCGCGCGTCATGGTCGGAGGCTTTGGCCTGTGCGGCAACGCCGAGGCGCTGATCCGCGGCGTGCTCGAGGCGGGCGTGAAGGACCTCACGCTGATCAGCAACAACTCGGGCAACCTCGAGAAGGGGCTCGCCGCGTGGTTGAAGGCCGACATCGTGCGTCGCGTGATCTGCACCTATGTGGGCAACAACGAGGACCTGCACCGGAAGATGGCCGACCACAGCATCGAGGTGGAGATCATCCCGCAAGGCACCTTCGTCGAGCGCATGCGCGCGGCGGGCGCGGGCATCCCCGCCTTCTACACACCCACAGGGGTGGGCACGGTCGTCGCCGAGGGCAAGGAGCATCGCGACTTCGACGGTGTGACGAACATCCTCGAGCACGCGCTCTCCGCCGACTTCGCGCTGATCCGCGCGCATCAGGTCGACCCCTTCGGCAACGTGCGCTTTTGGCGCACGGCGAGGAACTTCTCGCCCGCAATGGCCACGGCCGCGCACACGACGGTGGTGGAAGCCGACGAGCTCGTGCCGCTCGGTGCCTTCGACCCGGACGACGTGCACCTGCCGGGCATCTTCGTGCATCGCGTGGTCGAGGTGCGTGAGCACGAGGATCCATTCGAGTATCGACGCGTGCGGCCGCGCCCGGACGCCGAAGGAGGCGCCTGAGATGGCCTTCTCCAAACAACAGATCGCCGCGCGCGCCGCGCGTGAGATCGCCCCGGGCAGCATCGTGAACCTGGGCATCGGCCTGCCGACGCTGGTCGCCGATCACATCCCCGAAGGCAACGACGTCTGGCTGCAGAGCGAGAACGGCATCCTGGGCATGGGTCCCTTCCCCTACGAGGGCGACGAGGATCCGAGGCTGATCAACGCCGGCAAGCAGACGGTGACCATCGTACCCGGCGGCTCGACCTTCGACTCGGCGACCTCCTTCTCGATGATCCGCGGCGGACACGTGGACCTGGCGATCCTGGGCGCGATGCAGGTGGCGCAGAACGGCGACCTGGCGAACTGGGCGATCCCGGGCGGCAAGACGCTGGGCATCGGTGGCGCGATGGATCTGGCCGCGGGCGCGCGTCGCATCCTGGTGCTCACGTCTCACGTGACCAAGGACGGCGAGGCCAAGCTCGTCAAAGAGTGCAGCTTCCCGCTCACCGCGGCGCGGGTCGTCCAGCGCATCATCACGGACCTGGCGGTGATCGACGTCACGCCCGAAGGTTTCCGCCTGGTGGAGCTGGCGCCCGGCGTCGAGCTCGACCAAGTGCGCGCCGGCATGGACGCCGAGCTGCTCAGCTAGCCGAGCCAACG
>JAACVI010000452.1 GCA_009992505.1 Myxococcales bacterium | reverse complement strand
CATCGGCTCAGCCCGCTCGACGGCTCACCCCGGGGTCAACCCGGGGGTCCGTCGCACAGGGGTCCGCTAGCGCACGCCGAGCGAGCCGGGTCCACCCACTCGCTCCATGCGCCAGCGGCCGGCCACTCGCACCAACCCGACGACGGTGCGCGCGCCGGAGAGCGAGAAGGGAAGGGTGCGGCGTTCTCCGAGGAGTTCGACCTGCACGTCTCCGTCGATGCGCTCTCCCGCGTCTCCGTTCCGGCGCGAGATCTCGATGTAATAGCTTCCACGCGCTGCGCGAGTCAGCCCCAGTCGCTCCTCGCCTTGGCGTCCCGCGTCGTCGCCCACCACGCTCGTGCGTCCACCCATCCAGCTGATGCGTGTACCCTGAGGGGTGACCAGGCTCAGATCGAGATCCTCGTCCGCGCGCCAGTTTGCATGCAGCACGAGGTCGCCACGCACGCGCTCATCGTGGGCGACGCTCGCCTGCTGTTGGGCGCGCACCCGACTGCTGTCGTCGGGCAAGAGCGAGAGCAGACGCTCGGCTCCGTCTCGCTCGCCGAGCACCCGCTCGCAGCGCACCGCCGCCCCGGTGGACGCCGGGTCCGTCTTCTGGATCTCAGCGATGGCCACTCGGTGGCTACACGCGCGTCGCTCGTTGCCCGCCCGTTCGAAGGCCTTCGCCAGTCGCTCCTGGAGCTGCACGTTGTCCGGCTCCAGGTCGACGATGCCGCTCAACTCGCGCAGCGCCGAGTCCGCGTCGCCCTCCCGTCCCAGGAGATCGCTGAAGTAGGTCAGCGCCTCGGGATCGAGTCGGTCTCGCTCCATCCACGACTCGACGACCTCGCGTGCTCGCTCGAGCTCACCGGCGCGAGACAGGGCTCGCACCAGGGCACGATGCCGGTCGCGACTGTTCGGCTCTTCGCGCAGGTCGGCTTCGGCCTGCGCCACGGAGTCTCCGTCTCGCGCCAGGCGGCGCCTCGCCGACCTGGCATCTTCGACGAAGCCCTCGCGATGCCACACGCGACGCATCCACATGCCGCCCTGTCGCGGGCGGGGGGGCGGGCGCGCAGCATCGACCGGGGCGAATTCATCAGGGCTCGGCATCTGCTGCGGTCGGTTGTCTCTGGGAGTCGCCGTCGCTTCCGCTGCCGCCGGCACCGCCGGCGCCATGCGGCGTGCCGGCATCCGCGTGGCGGGTGCCCCCGCGCTCGAGCGCGCCAGGTCATCGAGACCCGCCACGCCGCCGCCCGCGGAACGACCGCGCGCGCCCAAGGTTCCCAGTGCGACGGACGTCTGCGAGCTCTGATGTCCGACCGTCCCGTCGACGCTGTCCACGTCGGCCTCGTCCTCGCCCGTCCACTCCGCGACGGCGTCCGTGCGATCGATGCCGTAGGCGCGGAACATGGCGGGGCTCTCGAGCACCAGCAGTGAAGTCTCACGCGACAGCACGCTGTAGGTCTCGGAGAGCGCGATGATCTCCTCGGTGTCTTCCCCGCGACCCTCGCGCTCGAGGTCCTGAATGCGCGCGTTGGCCCACACCCGCGGCACGAAGCCATTGCCCGGGGAACGGCTGACGGTCGTGTTCACGGGGTAGCGCTGCTCGAAGGGGCGTCCGCCCACCTTGCCCGAGAGCTTCACCTCGCCCTGGAGTCGCTCTCCATTCAAGCGCCCGACCACGAGCACTTCTTGCCCGCTGCGAATGGTCGGCAGCACGCTCGGCGCCACCGCCGTCACACCGGCCGGCAACTCCACCACGGGCGCCTCGAGGGACGCGCCATAGCTACTCTCCAGCACCGCCATCGCGGCCGCGACGGCTCCCTGTCCGGGCACCCACGGGATGAAATGGCCCATGCCAGCGCGTGCCACGGACGCGAGCACGCGGCTGTCCGCGTCTTCTCCCACGCCGA
>JAACVI010000436.1 GCA_009992505.1 Myxococcales bacterium | reverse complement strand
AGCCGCGCCAGCGCCCCCTCGCGCGCGTTCACGGAGTCTCGAGCTGCACGTAGGACGCTCGCTGATGCGTGTCGGAGACGTGGAAGGAGTCGGGACGGGCCGCACGCCAGGCGCGCGCGTAGGCCTTGGGGATGTGGGCCCCGAGCAGCGAACCCGGCTCGATGTAGTCGTAGATCTGATCGTAGCGGCGCACGTCGGTCGGTGACACGCGGCGATGGATGTGCCAGGGCCGAAGGTCGGCGGGGCTCTCGAGGCCCGCGGCGGCCACGAGCTCGTTCAGCGAGCGTAGTGTGGCGTCGTGGTACTGACGCACGCGCTCGGCCTTATCCGGAACGACCAGGCCTTGCATGAGCGAAGGCAGCTGCGTGGCGATGCCCACGGGGCACTCGTTGGTGTTGCAGCGTCGAGCCTGGATGCAGCCCAGCGCGAACATCATGGCGCGCGCGGCGTTGGTGGCGTCCGCGCCGACGGCCAGCTTGTGCGCGACGTCGAAGCCGCTCGCGACCTTGCCCGCGGCGATCACGCGGATCTCGTCGCGCAGCCCCGCGCCGCTGAGCGCGTTGTGGACGAAGACCAGACCCTCCACCAGAGGCGTGCCGACCACGTTCGAGAACTCGAGGGGTGCCGCGCCCGTGCCACCCTCCGCTCCGTCCACCGTGATGAAGTCGGGCAGGACGCCGGTCTCGAGCATGGCCTTCACGATGGCGAAGAACTCGCGATGCTTGCCGATGCAGAGCTTGAAGCCGATGGGCTTGCCATCCGTCAGATCGCGCAGCTTGGCGATGAACTGCATCATCTCGATCGGCGTGCGGAAGGCGCTGTGGGCCGGCGGAGAGATCACGTCCTGGCCCATGGGCACATGGCGAATCTCCGAGATCTCGTGCGTGACCTTGGCCGCCGGCAGGATGCCGCCGTGGCCAGGCTTGGCGCCCTGGCTCACCTTGATCTCCACCATCTTGACCGCGTCGGTCGTGGCCTTGGCCGCGAAGCGCTCGTCCGAGAAGCCGCCCGCGGCCGTGCGCGCGCCGAAGTAGCCCGTGCCGATCTGCCAGATCAGGTCGCCGCCCTGCTCGTGATGCGGGCTGAGGCCGCCTTCACCCGTGTTGTGCGCGAAGCCGCCGGCCTTGGCCGCGCGGTTCAGCGCCTTGATGGCGTTCTGGCTCAAGGAGCCGAAGCTCATGGCGCTGACGTTGAGCAGGGACAGACTGTACGGACGCGTGCAGTCCTTGCCGCCCACCATGACGCGGGGCAGCTCCGGCGCGTGCTCCTTGGCCGCGATGGAGTGGTTGATCCACTCGTAGCCCACGGCGTAGACGTCGCGCTGCGTGCCGAAGGGTACGGTGTCGAGCTCGCCCTTCGCGCGCTGGTAGATGAGCGAGCGGTTCTCGCGATTGAAGGGCATGCCCGAGGTGTTGGTCTCGACGAAGTACTGATTGATCTCCGGCCTGAAGGACTCGAGCAGGTAGCGTCCACGGCCCACGAGCGGGTAGTTGCGCCGCAGCGCGTGGTGCGTCTGCAGCATGTCGTAGGCGCCGAGCAGGATGGGCGGCACCGCGACGGCGAAGGCCCACGCCGCCGGTGGCCAGAACATCGTGGCGATGGCGATGGCCGCCACGGCCAAGGTGGCACAAACAAGGAAGATGGTTCTCGGGTTCATCGCTACTCCAAACCCTGGGTCAGGCGCTGGGGACGAGGACCATCGCGACCCGAGCCTCCGTCACTACGGAGGTTCAGGATCATGGGGCCCACCGCTAGGGCGTAACACCACTCTTGGTCGGAGTTTTGGATTTCTTGCGCGCGAGCCGGCGACGCACCAGCCAGACCCCGAAGATCGCGCTCACGGTGCCCAGGGTCAGCAGGAGCCCGCCTGTCACGGGGCGGTGCGCGGTCCACAGGCCGCCCACGACCAGCACGCACAGGGGCGTCGCCAACGCGAAGGCGGGCACGATGGCGCCGGCCTCGAGCATGCGTCCGACGCGGACGTAGCGCTCCGTGCCCATGGCGCGGCGCAGCAAGAGCCAGAGGCCGATCCAGACCGCGAGCCAGCCGAGCAGGCGCAGGGCCCAGGTCAGGGGCGTGTTGACGTCCGTGATGTCGCGCGCCGCGGCGCCCGCGTCCTCGGTGCCGAGCTCCAGATGGGGCGCGAGCTCGCGGCCGCTGGGCGCGCTCCAGGTCCCGATCTGGCTGCCCTGCTGCGCGCCCACCACGGTGACCGTGGTGAAGGGCGTGCGCTGGAAGGTCACGCGCAGATCGCCGGCCCGGGGGCGCGCCGGATCCTGACCCACGTAGATG
>JAACVI010000435.1 GCA_009992505.1 Myxococcales bacterium | reverse complement strand
CACCATGGCTCGGGCGCGTCCCGCCTACTCGAAGAAGACGGGGCTGGCCCAGGCCATCTCGCCGTCGCGCTGCACCACGCGCGCGTAGACGAAGGGCGCGTGCACGGCCGCTTCGATCCGGAGCGTGTCCTCGTCGCCCAGAGCCTCGACGCTGGCGAGCACACCCTCGGGGCCGACGAACTCGAGCCGCGCGAGGGCGCCCGTGCCGACCGCTTCAGCCTTGGCGAGCTGTGGCTCGGCGCTGCGCAGGACGCCACCCATGGGCGCGTCACCGACCTGGAAGTCGAGCAGGATCTTGGCGCCACTGGTGGCGTAGCAGCGGCGGCTCTTGATCGCGTCGTACACGGCGCCGCGACTCAACTCGCTGGCCTGCACGGCCGTGAGCCCGGTGCGGAAGGGATCGCGCTTGCGCGACTCACCGTGATGCCAGAGCAAGCCGTGGCTGTCGCTGGCCGCGGTGAAGCCGAAGCGATGCCCGCGTCGCAGCATCACGTCCGCGACCTGATCCTTGTTCTCGCCGCGCTGGCCGAGGGGATGATCGGCGTGCTCGTAGCAGCCATGGCAAGAGCAGATCTCCCACACGGGGGAACCCTCTTCGTCGTGCGCCTGTTCGTCACAGCCCGTCCAGCCGATGTGATGGGGCGACGCGATGCCGCCCATCTCCTTGATCGCGGCGACCAACGCCTTGCCCTCGGGGATCTGGTCGCGGCTGATCAGGGGCAGACCGGCGCGCGGCAGGTAGACGCATTTGTGTCCGGGTCCCGGATGCATCTTGCCGGTCCACTCGTAGGCGATGAGCGTGGCGAAGCGGCCCGGGTCGTCGTGATGATCGGCCACGGCCTGCAGGTAGGTCCACTCGCCCGGGCCCGTGCGCTTGCCCAGGAACGACTCGTGATCCGTCAGCGCCACGAAGTCGTCACCGTAGTGATGGCGCGCGCGTCGGTAGGGTTCGTCCGCGCAGCCGACGCCGTCGGAGTGCGCGCTGTGCTGTTGAATGTCGCCGAAGTAGGTTCGGAGGCCGTGACGCCGCGCCGGGTCGCGTGCCCGATCGACGCGCACCACGGGCTCGGGCATCGCCTCGAGCTCCACCTCGGCGGGAGTCAGGGCGGGCGCTCCGCCCGCGGGCGGACGGTGACGTTGAAGCTCGATGCCGCGGCGCTCGCGTCGAGCCGTGAGGGTGTAGCCGCAGGTCAAGCGCACGGCGGCGATGCGACGACCTCGCATGCCCCACTCTCCGTCACTCAGCGCTTCGCGCGCCGTGACGCCCTCGGAGGAGAAGTCCTGTCGCCAGTAGTTGTGCGAGCCACGACCGAAGACGCTGACGCCGCCCTGCTCGCCAACCACGACGGCGGGGAACTCGAAGCCCTGCTCTTCGCCATGGCGGTCTCGATCGAGGTCAGGCATCGCCTCGCTCACGGCGAAGACCGCGCCCGACGTGTCCACGAAGCGCAGCGCGAACCACTTCGAGATATCGACGCGGCCGTCGTCCTCGCGCAGATCGTGGTGGAAGGCGATCCAATGGCCGCCGTCGGCCTGAGCGATGGCCGGCGCCGCGGCCATGGCCTGCGCGCTCCACACCTTGACGCGCCCCGCGGGCCGCTCGAGCCAGACGGTCGAGCGCGCGCCCTCGTGATCGATGTGCACGCGCGCGTCACCGGCGCTGGCCTCGTGCTCCGCGGCGGGATCGTTGGTCGGCATGGGTGGGATCGAGGCCGAGAGCGCGGGGATGGCGGCGTGGAGCGGCCCTTCGCCGACGAGGCCTTCGGACTGGCCGCAGCAGTCGACCGCACACGCCAGGATACGCTCGCCCTCGGGTGTCCACGCGATCAGGTAGAGTGTCGCGCCGCCGCTCGCGTGAGCCACCAACCGAGGTGACCTCAGGTAGCGGTCCGCCCGTTGCTCGATCAGCGCCATG
>JAACVI010000434.1 GCA_009992505.1 Myxococcales bacterium | reverse complement strand
TGCGCTGCTTGGCCGTGAAGACGGGCGACGTCATCTCGTCGCGCCAATGCTCCACGGGCGCTGCGCCCAGGCCGAGTCGCGCTCGCTCCTCCGCCTCGAAGCGTGCGAGTTCGTCGTCGATGTCCGTGCTCTTCGTCGTGTTCATGCTTGTCCTGCCCTGCTTCTCTTCACTCGACCTCGCCCAAGAGGTCGATGGAATCTACGGATCTAGGAGTGCCCTCTAGGCCGAGGCGCGCGCGTCGTCGCGCATGTCCTTCTTGCGCCCGATCTGCACCAGCCCGGACTCGCTGCGCTCTGCGGAGACCTCGCGCAACGCCGGCTTGTACGCTTCGAGCTTGTCCGACAGCTCGCGGATGCGTGCCTCGAGCTGCTCGTCGTGTGCGCTGCGCGCTGCGAACTCGGCCTGCTTCATGCGGAAGAGCTCGAGTCGCTTCTCGTCCATGCGCCGCGAGAGCTCGCCCTGCTTCACGGCCAGATCCTCGAGCCGCTCCTGGTAGAGCTTCAGCGAGTGACCGAAGGTCTTCACGCGGATCTTGATCGAACCGCCGGGCTTGTTCGCGTCGATGTCGTGCAGCGCCGAGTGGGGCACGGCGCTCTCCTTCACGATGCCGTCGATGATGCCGAAGGTCGGCGCGTCGTGACCGCACTTGAAGCTCGAGAGATCGAGCAGGACGACGTTGGGGTGACGCGCCGCGAACTTCGCGGCCCACACCTTCTGCGCCGAGTTGGCGGAGTAGTTCTCGGGCCAGACGTCGGTGACCGACAGCGGCGATCCGACGTGACCTGCCGCCAGATCCTTGGCGAAGAAGCGCGCGAGGTAGGCCGGATCCTTGGGGATGGAGCGCATGGAGAGCACGGGATACCCCAGCGCCTGCAGCTCCTCCGGGATGCCGTGATGCAGGCCGGGATCGAGGTGATAGGGGCGACCGATCATCAAGACCGCGACGCTCGCGGCTTCCTCCGCGGCGTCGAGGATCTCGCGACCCATGTCCTGGCACTCGCGGTCGAAGCGATCGAGGGCGGCGAAGCCCTCGTCTGCGGCGAAGTCGCTCTCGTCGCGCGTCAGACCGAGGCGCTCACCGAAGGTGTTGAAGAGCACGTCCTTCATGCGCACGGGCTCATCGAAGGAGAGCGCCGGCGCGAGGTACTCGATGCCGCGCGCGGCGAAGAAGTCGACCTCCTTGGTGAAGGACGCTTTGACCACGTCGGGCGTGCCCGCGACGATGGGACAGCTCGTCTTGTCCTGCGACTCCTCGACGAAGGAGGGCACGTGCGTGAGCACGGGGAAGAAGATCGAGTCGAGCGCGAGCTTCTCGTGCTTGTGGAAGAGCAGCTCGTGGATGTGCGCCTGCACGACCTTGGCCGGGTAGCAGGGATCGACCGAGCCGTACTTGCCGCCTTCCTTCCACATCTCTTCCGTCGTGGGCGAGCTCCACACGATGTTGGTCGGCGTGAGGCCCGCGACGTCGAAGAAGGTGCGGAAGAAGGGCGCCGTCGAGTAGGCGTTGAGCACGCGCGGCAGACCGACGCGGTAGTCCTTGCGGCGCTTGGCAGCTTCGGCGCTCGAGCGTTCGAAGCCGCGCTCGACGCGCTCGTACTTGAGCTGGCCCCAGAAGTTCCTCTTGGGCAGGAGCTCGACCTTGGGCGCGCCGGCTTCGGGCAGAGGCTGCATGCCGCCCTGGCGCAGGAAGGCCTTGCGCGCTTCCCATGTGACCATGCTCGGGTAGCTCTTCAAGAGCGCGCGGCGCTCCTTCACCAGCGCACGCATGGCCTCTTCGGACTCGACCATGCCCTTCTCGCACGAGAAGCCAGAGATGTAGCGCGAGGTGCTGCCGTCGGGGCGGTAGGCGTCGATGAAGCTGCGCGAGCAGTGGTTCTCGCAGAAGTGGCAGGTCGTGGTCTCGTCGTTG